>DATDUE010000001.1:0-3047 GCA_035290505.1 archaeon
TAAACGCAGCAGAAAAGAAAACAGCGGCAAAAGCAATGAAAGAAATGTTTCCCAGCATCAAAACTATAGCAGAGATGACAGGCGTAGCCGGCGAGCTACGCAAGCCAAAAGTAAAAAAGCTTCTGGGCAACGGCTTTGAAACAATTCACAAAGAGCACGGTTTGCTATACAAATTAGACGCTTCAAAAATAATGTTCTCAAAAGGCAATTTATTCGAGCGCCAGCGAATTGCAAAAGAAGTGAAAAATAATGAAATTGTCATAGACATGTTTGCAGGCATCGGCTATTTTTCATTGGGACTGAAAAAGGCGAAAAAAGTATATGCTATAGAGAAAAACCCAATAGCTTACAAATACCTAAAAGAAAACATAAAACTGAACAAAATCGCAAACATAGAGGCAATAAACGCCGATTGTAGAAAAATTGATTTGCCACGCGCCGACAGGATAATCATGGGATATTTCCCGCACACAGAAAAATACCTGCCTTATGCGAGGAATTTCTGCAGGAGCGGCACGATAATTCATTTCCATAACACATATAGGAAAGACGAATTATGGAGCAAGCCATTAGCTCATATAAAAAAGCATTTTGACTGCAAGATAATCGAAAAGAAAAAAGTCAAGAGCTTTGCCCCGAATGTTTACCATGTGGTCGTGGATTTTGAATGTGATATGCGCAAAAGAGAGAATTTCGTTGAAACCCAGCATAGAATAGCCAAAACAGGCAAATACTGCCATATATAAGTGGACGACTGAATCCGTTTATATATATTTTCCCCAATTCTTACTTATGCAATTCGAAGAGCGCCTAGATTTGGGCGAGCACGCCACATTCGTGCCGAGCAAGAGCGATACTATCTACAACTGGTTCTACTACAAGGAAGGGTTTTCCAAGCAGCTGGTTTTCTGGCTCATCGATAAATTCGGGCTGAAAGCGGGCGATACAGTTTTAGACACATTTTGTGGCTCAGGAAATGCACTTTTAGCATGCAGGGAAAGAGGCATAAACTCCATAGGCATTGATGTGCTGCCTGCGCCGCTGCTGGCTGCAAGGGTGAAGACTAATAGCTATGATATTGAAAAATTATCAGAAGCAAAGCGCAGCATATTTGCAAACAGGTTCCAGCGCCCGGAAAGAATAGACGTGCCGAAGCTGATGAAAATTGCGTTTTCAAAATACGCCATAGAAGACATAATATTTTTCAAGGGCATAATAAACAGGATAGACTATCCTGAAAGCGAATTCTTTTTGCTTGCGCTGATAAACGCGGCAATGAGAGTCTCCTATACATGGAAGGACGGCGGCGTGATAAAAATAAGAAAAAGACCTGCGCCGCCTTTGCGGGCAATGTTCAAGCGCACCGCAGAAAGAATGATAAAGGATTTGAAGAAAATTGAGCTGCAGAAATGCGAAACGACAATAATTCAAGGAGATGCCAGAAGGATTGAATTAGACGATGAAAGCGTTGATGCAATAATAACCTCGCCACCTTACCTGAATAACATTGACTATACGAAGGTTTACGAGATAGAAAATTGGATTGCATCGGGCGAGACAAAACCTGCGTTGCGCTCGTTCATAGGCATAGATGACACAGAAACAAAAGAAAAATACTTCACAGACATGGAGAAAGCGCTGAAAGAGATGTATAGGGTATTGAAGCCCAATGGCAAAGTTGCAATTGTCGTGGGCAATGCTTTTATGGGCGAGAAGATTGATTCGGACATTCTGCTCGCTGATATAGCAGAAAAAACAGGCTTTCGCTGCGAGAAAATAATCGTGCTGAACAAGCGGGCAGCTTTGATAAACAGAACAACAAAAATAGATGAATTGAGGGAGAGCTGTATTATATTGAGGAAGTAAGTTATGTGTAATATTTTTGTAACATATGTAATAAAATTATTCTTTCAAAATCTTTACAAATTCAGCAGGAGATACAATCTTTATCCCTTCAAAGCTTCCAATATTTTTCAGATGTTCGTCTCCTGATACAATATAATCGGCTTTGCCTTCTATCGCTGCTTCAAGAATTTTATTATCAGATGGATCTTCTTTTATTATATCTATTTTTTGCTTTGGTTCGACAACAATTCCTTTCCATATTATGAAAGCGCTGAAAAAATCTATATCATCTTTTGGCACATCAAAATTTTCTGCCATAACCCTGCGAAATTCATCAAGTATTTCAAGCGAAGTAACTAATTGTATTTTACCTGCTCTCCAGCTATCTAATATGAAAGCTGGATTGCCATAGGGAACTATTGAACCAGAAACAAGGATATTTGTATCAGGCACAACTGAAATCAACTCATCACCTTCTTCTTGTTTCGCGGACAGCCTTATCAACATCATCTTCTGTTACGCCTTTTTCCTTGCCAAATTTTCTCATTCTGCCCAAAACCCTGTCAAAGTCTTCCCATTTTGGCGGTCCCAGCTTTTTCAGGATTATTGTATCGTCCATCCCGACAACCGCGAATTTAGAGCCTTCCTGAAGGCGCATTTTATCCCTCAAATCCTGCGGTATGACTACCTGCCCTCTGCTCGACATTTTTGTCACTTCAAACTCCTTTTCCATATATATCACCTACATATATTCTTATCAGTAAGATTTATATAGTTATCTTATTTGTGAATATTCCATGTTTTCTAATTTTTCTTCAATTTTTTTAACGGATTTTAAGTATTCAATAATATTTCTATCATCTTTATTCAATAGTTCTTCCCAACATTTTTTAATTTTGTCAATAAGAACCAGTAATTTTGATTTTTCATTCACAAATGAATTTTTAGATTTATGCTTTTTTGATTCAAAATCACCAAATTTCATATAAAGATAGTCAATAGATTTTTTCCATTCTTTTATTTCTGGTTCATAATTTTTTTCTCTTTTTGTTCCAGCATTCAAATTTTCATGACCTATATTTTCGTATTCAGATAGACGACTTGTTTTATTATCTTCTTCGATTCCTTGTATAATTTTTGAAGGTTTTTTAATTTTGTATCTTATGTTACTTTTTGTTTTTTCTATAATTCTATCTGTATCT
>DATDUE010000002.1:0-9065 GCA_035290505.1 archaeon
TGCTTATTGCTTCCTCAATGTTCACGCCTTCCAAAGCCGAAACAAGCGCTTTTATTTTTGCATCATTCGGTTCTTCCACGCTTTTAACAATGCTTCGCACGTTCTCTTCGCTTATCGGCTTGCCTGCAGAGTGAAGGAGCAGGGCGCTGTATATATAGTTCATTTTTTTACCTCCTATTTTAAACACGATTCTAAAGCACTTGCTTCTCTGACAGCATTAGCAAGCACATCACCTATGAAATCTTTTTCAATGATTTTTGCCTCTATGCACAGGTTCTTCGCTTCGCCAAACGCTTTTGATATCATCATTTCTATCGTAAGCTTTGTCGGATAACCTGTGTTAACAGAAAGATTCACTGCATTCTGCACGCATTTTTGAATGTCAGACAGATATTGTTTCACGCTAATATCAAGTACACTCTTATCAAATATTATTCCATCATCCCATGTGCATACTACATCCAGCCCGATTTCCATTGGCTCTATTTTCAGCAGGCTTAGCACTCCGACCAGATCTTCACCAAATTTTTCGCCGCTTTTCAGCACAACCTTATCTGCCATGACAGCTATTTTTCCGCCCTGAACAGATGTTTTCAGTCCCACCTTTTGAAGAGTTGATATTCCCGGTCCCGGCGGAAGCGATGTGGGACCTTTTTGTATTATTATATCTTTTATTGTGATTGCACCTGCCTTTGCGGCAGCGGGCATGCGGCTTTCTTTCAATATTTTGAAAAGCCTGAATGGGTTTTCATTTGTGAATATGAGCGCAGGCTTGTCTGAAATTTTTTCTATGATTTTGCTTAGGTCTTTTTTGCTGCTTTCATTTATCGCCTTTGTCAAGAGAGTCTTTTTGATCATTTTTATTATTGCAATGCCCCTCAGCTTTTCCCTTATTTTATGCAGCTGCCTTCCAGGCAGAGCATGCATATTTATCAAGCCTATAACAGAATAGTCATTTATAAGATTCTTGACTTCTTCCACTTCTTCTGCCTTTTTTTCTTTTGTGAGCATTTCATCACCATTCTATTTTTTGCGCCGTGCCCATCGTTGTTTTAATATAAATATTCCTGATTTGCGCCCTGCCTTTTGGCAAAGTTTTTTCTGTCTCTTCCAGAATTTTCTTTCCGTTTTCTATGAGCTGCTCCTCATTCATGTTTTCTTTGCCTATCATCGTATGAATGACGGGCGAATCCCTCACCCTTATTTTTACTGCCTTGTTTTTTGATTCGGCAAGCCCGTCAATATTCTTTATGTTTGGTGGTATGGGCATAGGCATTTTGCCCAAAGGACCCAAATATCGGCCAATGCTTTTTCCGACAGCAAGCATGAGCGGTGCCTCTGCCAAAAAGAAATCATATTTCTTTGCAAATCCCTTTGCCTTTTTCTTGTCCCCTTCAAAATTAGTCAAATCAATTTTTCCTATAACATCGAATTTTTCGCTTTTTTGAATTGAATCAGAAATCACGCATACGTTTGCCTTGCTCCTTATGCTATGCGGCAGCGTTATTTCCTTGCTTATCTTGTTTTCCGGCTTTCTCAGGTCAATATTTTTCAGGTTTATTATCATGTCTATGCTCTGCACGAAATTCCTTTTGCTGCCTTCTTTTATCGCTTTGATTGCTTCTTCGATTTTCACAAAAAACCCTCCTGCTGTCAGAATGATACAGCAGTGTGCGTTGCTGCTAATGGGTATGATTTTTTGGAAGGAAAAGTATATAAGAGTTATTCGCAGTCAGCATTACAATCAGGCATATTCAATTTGTCAGCATCCTTAATTTTTATCTTATTTTCTTTTATTCCATCCATATTCAAATCAATATAAACTTCGTCTGACTTTAAATCGATAATTAAAAACGGGTTTTCTTTTACTATGGTTTTATCCCCACTTCTGCATATTCTATAAACTTCTGCTATATCATCATAACCATCGTCATTACCATCATAATAATAAATTACAAATTCTTTTTTCGGGTCGATAAACCTGCGCTGAAAATATGTTTTTGAATATTCTGGCGGGGAAAATGCCTTATATTCAGGTGGCTTTATTTCCTGATTTGGTATATTTGCAAGAAATAACAATACACTGAAAATATATGCCTGCATTAATGTATTTGTGCACGAAGAAATTTATAATTGTTTATCTTCTTCTATTTCCTCGATTCTTTCTTCCATCATGCCAACAGCAGAGCCCATGGTCTTTTTTATTGATTCAATTTTTTGCTCTGTTTCTGCCAGTCGCCTCGCCAGATCCCTGTAGGAAGAGTCTATTTCTGCCCTGTATTCATTCCTGAATTCAATGATGCTGTTTTCTATTCCAATCAAGCCCTTTTCCGTGCTTGTTTTTATTTCACCTATTTTTTCTGAGAATTTTTCAAGCCTCTCGGCAATACTTCCAAGAATTTTTTCCGTATTTTCATTTATTGTTTTTATCTTTTCCTCGCCGGATGATTTGCTTATTATCACAGCAAGAATTATTAGAATAGATATAAGGGCAATAACCCAATTTGCCTGCCCAATCAAGAGAATAGCTATCACTGCAGCATACAGCACAAATTCTATATTGTTCATCATTACTACTCAAAAGTTAGGAAGCCGAAAAAGAATTTAAAGATTATTTTGACAGTAAAAATCTATATATATTTTTCAAATGCATGATATAGAGGGTTTAATGGATAACCAAGAGTATCAGAAAGGTGCAAAGCTGATTTCCGTAAAACCTGACAACACGTTTTCTGTAGGAGAAATACCTTATTGCGACATAAAAGACATGTGGCTGATGCTTGAAAGAAACTGGATATATGGCGCTGAAGCGAAAAGAATAATAGCCGTCTACAGTAACATAAACCATCTCAAGGTTTACAGTTTCGATGGCACAGAAATGGAAGAAAAAATACTGCCATTATCTGACATGGAAAATCACGAAAAAATAATCAGCGAATTTAAATAAAATTACTATTTATTATTCAACCTTTATCCTGCCTTCATCGATGTCTTTTATCAATTCTTTCGGGCTTTTTCCATCAACAGTAACTCCGCCGCTCAGGCATGTGCCCAGCACCTGCTTTACTCTTGCCTTTTTATTGCCGCTTATAGATTCTTTGCTGTCTGCTATTTTTTTTACAGATTCAAGAGAAATATCTCCCGGCAGCTCTTTTTTGCCTTCCTTGACGCTTGCTAATTTCTGCACCTTCATCTCTTTTTTTATCATGGCAGTTACAGGAGGCGTGCCGACAGAAATATCAAACTTTTTTGTGTCTATATCAACAATAATTTTTACAGGCACGTCCATGCCTTCGAATGCCTTTGTTTTTTCGTTTATTGTCTTGACTATATCTTGGACATTTACTTTTAGAGGGCTTAAAGCCGGGCCTATAGGCGGTGCAGCCGTTGCTTTGCCGCCGCTCACCATGACATCAATTATTTCTTTGCTCATCAAAAACACCAGCAATTATTCCTTCCTTTTTTTCTCGTAAATGCTTACAGTATTCATTGAAATTGTAACTGGTATGGGTATAGCAGCTTCTATGAATTCCACTGTTATTTCATTTTTCGTCTCGTCGACACGCTTTACTCTGCCCTTTTCGCCCTTGAAAGGCCCGCCGATTATCTCGACTATGTCGTCTATTTCTATCTTTATCTCGCTCTTTTCAGGTATGAGAAACCTTTCTAATTCAGCTAGCTTAACATCTTTTTTTATTATGCCGCGCACATGGGGCAGCCCTTTTGCAACCATATCAATGTCTTCTGAATCGCCTTCTATGAATATGTAGCCGCGCAACTCTTCAGGATGAAAAACAGATTTTATTGGTATCTTGTGGTTTTCTATTTTCAGGGCTAATGACTCCATGACCACATTCTCCCTCCCTGTCGTTGTCCTTATCGTCGCTATCATTTTACAAACACCTCTGTTTGTGAAAGAACGCTATATTTAATTCTCCAATAGTTCATTTATAATCCTCCAATCAATTGCACAATCAAAAATATCACAAATCCTATGATGCCTATGATTGCAAGCCCCATACCCGTAATCTTAGCGCTCTGCTTGAACTCGTCTTTGTCGGGTTTTGATGAAACAAGCAGGACTCGCTTTATCCTTTCTATTAAGCTTTTGATTTTTGCTAACATAACACAAAAATTAATTGATGGCAAGGTTTTTAAATAAGTCAGAAAAGAATCCAAGGCATTAAATCATTAATTCGGGTTTATTCAACAAAATCAATACCCAGTACTTTTTCTATTTCCTTTTTCTTTATTTTTGAGAATGTCTTTTCCGCAGGGGTTGCTGTTGTTGACAGCTTGTTTATGTTTATGCCTGTGACTATCAGCATCGCTCTTATTGAATCGCCCAATTCTTTTACTATCTGCGCTCCCCATATTATTTTTGCCTCTGGATGCAGCCTAGATGTTATTGCTTCTACTATATCCTGGCATTCCTTTATTGTCATGTCTGTGCTACCGGATACATTTATCAAAGCGTTTTTAGCTCCATCAATGTCAACATCAAGCAACGGGTTATTCAGCGCTCTTTCAACTGCCTCTACTGCCCTATTCTCGCCGTCAGAATCGCCCATGCCTATCATCGCAAAACCGCCATTTGTCATCACAGCGCGCACATCGGCAAAATCAAGATTTACAAGCCCCGGCTTTGTTACCAGTTCTGTAATACCTTTTACCGCATTTACAAGCACTTCGTCAGCAACCTTGAATGCAGTTGTCAGTGATACATCAGGAACAATTTCAAGCAATTTATCATTCGGTATAACTATCAATGTGTCAACATTTTTTTCCAATTTTTCCAATCCCCCCTTTGCATTTACCATCCTGTGCTTTCCTTCCATTGAGAATGGCAATGTAACTATGCCGACAGTAAGCGCGCCGATTTTCTTTGCTATTTCCGCGACAACAGGCAGCGAGCCTGTGCCTGTTCCGCCGCCAAGGCCGCATGTGACAAAAATCATATCTGAGCCGTCCAATGCCTTTTTTATATCGTCCTTGCTTTCTTTTGCTGCCTCTTCGCCAACTTTCGGGTCAGCGCCAGCGCCAAGCCCGCCAGTAATTTCTTTTCCCATAAGAATCTTGATGTCTGCATCCGTGTAAAGCAAATCCTGTGCGTCTGTATTTACTGCTATTGACTCGCACCCTACTATGCCCACCTGCATCAGCCGAGAAATAGTGTTTCCGCCCGCGCCGCCAGCGCCGATAATCTTGATTTCCGCCTTTCTCGCTTCGAGAAGCTTCTTCAATTCCTCGTCGCCTGCGTGCGTTCCCGCATTTTTTGTGTCCAGTACTCCCATTTATAATCACTCTAATGAAAATATAATTACTTGTAATATCCCTGTTAAAATATTTAAAGGCTAAAATGAGCTTTTGATTTGCTTTATGCATAATTTTAAATAATAGTAGTAATAGTAATAATAGTATAAATTTGAAAAAAAGTGAGTTTTATGAAGCTGCGCTGCTCAAAATGCGGGCATACATGGGTCACGAGGAAGGACAAGGTGCCTGTTGCCTGCCCTTACTGCAAGTCATCCACATACTACAAGAAGCCGCTGGTTCTGAGGGAGTGAATTAATAGCAGGAATCATCATCGATATGTGAAGGTCCATCACCTCATTTGTTTTCATGGGTTTCTATCCCTGCAAAATACCCTCTCCAATGCTTAAGGCAATATCCTCTCATTTTTTCCCGTAAAACACATCCACAAGAATATTCTTTTATTAGTGGGTTTTCAGTATCACCATTTTCAGAATGCATAATCATAATTAATAAAGGAAATTTAATAAATATATCCGTTTTAATATTCCTCGACAAACCGCACCTTTTCTATCTTGTCGTTCCCTGTCTTTATGTGTTCTTTTATCAGTGAGGCTATTTTCTGCCTTATCTGCTGCTGGACAGGAGAATCTATTTCTATGCTTTTTTCGATTATTTTTATTTTTCCGTTATCAACACCAAAGAATTCCAGAATAGCTTTTGCCTGGTTCTCAACACCTTCTATTTTTTCTGTTATTTCTATATCGTATTTTAATGTATGTCCCGCGAGCGGATGATTAAAATCTATGCGAACCCGCCCTGCATTCACGCTTTGTATCCTGCCCTTCATGCCCTGAAAATCTACAACCATGCCTGCTGTTGGCACATCTTTGAAATTTTTTACCGGAACTACCTGAACAAGATTTGCCTGGCGAGGACCAAAACCATCCTCTTGTTTTACTTCTATTGTTTTTTTCTCGCCTATTTTCATATCAAGCAATGCTTTATCCAATCCCGGAATAAGAAAATTCGCTCCTATAATTATCGGCACAGGCTTGTATTTTACGTGTTGGTTGAATATTTTCTCCGTTTTCGCTATTTCTTCGTTTGTCAGGTCAAATATCTCGCCATTTTCCAAGCGGCCGATGTAATTTATCCTTACTAAATCATTTTTTTCCATGTTTTTCATCCATTACAAATCAATTACGCAAAATTTACGAAATTTTTCTTAAAAGTTGTTGTAAAGTTATTTAAAGTTATTAGAAATAAACTTTATATGTTATTCAATTCCACTGGCGACTGGAAAAGCTTCTTATCGGTTGAAGACGAAAAGCGGCTGAATGAGCTATTGGAAAGGGTATCAAAATATCGCGGCTCCTACAAAAATGCGCCCGATGTGAAGACAGCGCAGATGTGGTGCACTATTCTTGAATTAAGGAAGGAAAACATTATTCTGCAGAAAAGATTGGACAAATTGATGTTCATTCTTGACGGCATGTTCGAACGAATAAGAGAGCAGGAAAGAAGCGAAAGAAAGCTGATAGAAAGCCTGGAGAGGTTTTGAGGAATGCCGGAATATCTTGCATGTTTTTCTAAAGGTACAAAAGAATTCGAACAGCCAAATTTTGTCTGCAGAAATTATACATTCAAAGCAAAAGATGATATAAAAGCTTTGGAAAAGGCGCATACTTATGCACAATCAAAGAGCAATAATCTAGATTTTTGGTTGGTTAGCTTGTATAAGATAAGTGAAATAACAAAAAAAATCAATACTCACATACTTCCAAAAAAATCACTCGAATCTGCAAAAAAGGGCTTCAAGCCAATCTGATTCATTCAATCAATATCCCCGGCTTCTGCGGCGATGAGTTCTTTGCCTTTTGGTTCTCGCTCTTGTCGGCGTCCAGCAGATGCACAGCGCATTTTGTCTCGCTTTCTATGAACCGCTTGGCTTCTTCCAGGATTTTAAACTGTTCGTCTTTCTGTAAAATTTCTTTCAGTTCATTTTTCCTTTTGTAAAGATTCTGGATAAAGAAAACAGTGGCTTTGCCGTATTTGCCGCTGCTCATGATTTCCTTTATTATTTCATTTACATCTTTGCTGCTTTCGAACACTTTTTTGTATATGCCAAATTTCCAGTCTTCAGCTATGAATAGCGTAATGGTTTTTGGCTTGCTTATGTTTGCTATTTTCTTTATTTCTTCAGCATCATCTATAATCTGCTTTATGAAATTTTCTGATAGATTATAGTTTTCTTTTATCTTTCTGGCTTTTGGCCATTTTTCCAAAGAAACAAACCCCTTTTCGCCAAGCATTGACCAAAGCTCTTCGCATAGGTGCGGCGTTATGGGCGCAAGCATCAGCGTTATTTTTTTTATTGATTCATGAAGCGTTTTCATGTTTGCATATTTTATGTCGCCTACCCTTCGCAGATACCACCTCAGGGCATTGGTGCTTTCAAATAAAGCAGTCTGCACACCTGAGCGAAAATTCAAACATTCATAGCTTTCTTTTGTATTGTTTATGCATTCGTTTATCTTGTTTTCGATATAGGCATCAGTGCTTCTTTTCCCGGATTTTGCCCTGTCCATTTCTTTTATTATGTCAAACAGAAAATCATAGCGGTTTCTTAAACTTTTTATATTTTCAACATGCCATTCAGCATCATACATACCCTCGCCTGCTGATACAATATTTATCCTTGTCATGTCAGCGCCATAATTTTTTATTGCATCAGCGAGCGGCAGCACATTGCCCTTGGACTTGCTCATCTTGTCCTTTTCTATTTTCACATAGCCATTCACGCCAATGGCTTTTGGCCATTTTTTTTCCTTCCATAGCGCTGTGTGGTGGAATATGTAAAAAATCAGATGGTTGTGCAGATTGTCCTTGCCGCTGTTTCTCATATCTACGGGATAAAAATAATCAAACTCTTTCTTCATTTCCATGATTATTTTTCTGTTCAGCTTTGCTGCTTTTGCTATTTTGTTGATATTTCCTTTTCCAAGAAACACGAAATTAAAAACATCATCCGTAAGATTTTTCGCATTTATCTTCTTCTCATTTATGGTTTTTGCTATGGTATAATAAGCCATGTAGATTGTTGAATCGCTCAATGTCTCAATAATCCATTCCCTGTCCCATGGCATTTTTGTACCCAAGCCGCTTTTCCTTGCGCATGCCTTGTCCTTCAGCCAGTCTATTGTATTCAGGAAGCTGACTCTTGCTTCTTCCGGATATATATCCATATTTTTTACGCATTTCCTAGCCTTGCTTTTCCATTTGCTGTCAGAAAATTTAAGGAACCACTGGTTTTCAAGGATTTTAACATGGCATTTTGTGGTGCACCTGCAAACTACGTTATTAACATCATAGAAAGGGTCTGATATTTCTTTTTCAATGAAATCCATCACAATCTTATCCTTGACCTCGCTTACCTTCATGCCCTGGTAAGGCCCACAGCTTTCATTCAGTATGCCTGTATGGAACTCCTTTTTGTAGAGCAATGAAGTAGCATCGTCCAGTTCTTTTATTTGCCTTGTTGATGTGATCTTCATCTGCTCGCATATCTCTTTCGCAGGATTCTCGCCAAAACCTTCTGTTATCACTAAAGAAATCGGCTCTAGTTCTTCTTTCAATACGCCAAATCTTTCCTCTTCATTCTTAGCCTTGAACTCTTCCAGTGCTGCCCAGTCGTAAGGCGCATGGGCAGGTACAGACATCACAACGCCTGTTGCATTGCCAGCGTCTACAAACTCAGAAGGAAGTATAGGCAGCTCTCTGTTGGTGACAGGATTCTTAGCCCTGCGGCC
>DATDUE010000003.1:0-3557 GCA_035290505.1 archaeon
CTTCGGCTTTTAATTTTTTAGCCACGGCAACATGCGGGGCAGAAACTTTATATTCTTCCAGCGGCTTGCCTAATTGCGTCTTTATAGCTATATCATTGATTTCTATTTTCCTTGATTTTATTTTTTTCACCGCTTCCTTCACCCTGCTTACAGCCTCTTTTTCTCTTCCTTTCAAAACAAGAAACAATACCTTATGCTGTAACCTTCGCGCAAACGGACACCAATCACGGCGCACCGCCTCAAAGCCACGTATGGTCATGTTTCCTTTTTCATCCAGCAACGCGTAGCGCTTTTTTGCAGTATAATGCCCAAGCTGCCTCGCGACGAACAGCCCTTTTTTGTAAATGCCTTGGAGCTCTAATTCGAGTATACCGGGCAGAGACTCGTTTATTTTTTCTAAAAATTTCTTTGCTTCTTTCCTGCTACTTTTAACAAATAATGAGTCCGTGTCAGAATAAATGACATCAAATCCATACTTTTCAGCCATTGAGATTGCCTTTTTAATGTTCTGCCTGCCGAAGGCTGCTGCTGCTTCGGCGCATTCTTTTGAATAAAAACGGGCACCCGAATAAGCCATATAACCGTACATGGCATTGGCAAGGATTTTCAGCGCGTTTTGCTGTTCATTCAACATCTCAGAAAAATTATTTTTCAATTCTGATTTTATTCTCATTCTTTTATCAATTATTTCTTTCAGAACACTTGGTATAAAACCCTTCTCATCAGCACAGAAAAAGTTTTTTGATTCAGGCACTTTTTTTTTCTTTTTGCATTTTTTATTCAATGTTTCCGGCGAGATATTATAGGTAACAATTATTGACGGATACAGCGAGCGGAAGTCGAAGACAGCAATATTGCTGTGCAGCCCGACTTTAGGCTCTTTCACGAATGCGCCTTTGTATGGTTTTTCTTCCCTGCGTTTTTGTATTTCATCCCAGTGAGGGTTGTTTGGAGCGACCATTCCCATTTCGCCTGCTTTTCTTATCAGGAACCACTCAACAAGCAGGCCATAAGTAAGGCGTGAGCAGTCAAAAGGCAGCTGGCCAGAAATGCGCGATAAAGAAAATATTTGTGGAATAAGCAATCCTGCCAGCTTATATGTCAGCAGCGAATCATTTTTGCAATATTCAGCGAGAGCAGACGGGTTTTCTTCCCATATATTTATTATTTCTTCTATCGACAGCTCTTCTTTTGTCTCGCCTAACAGCTCGCTGCTGACTTCCCTTAAAGTCAGCACTTCTGACTGTAGCTGCTGGGCCATAATGTTGTTTATGTACTGGAAGAGGTCAATGTGCAAACGGCCGAAAAGCCTTGCTGTTTCAGAATGAGCTCGCTTTGCGAATTTGAAGGATGAGTCGTCCCTGCCTATTTTTATGTCTATTCTATGCTCATTCAATCTGTTTCTGATAAAGTCAAAGTCAAACCCATCGCCGTTATATGTTACTATTATGTCAGGGTCAGCTTCATTTATGCATTTTTCAAATTCAAGCAGCATTTCTTTTTCGTTTTTTACAACAACAACATTTTTTGCATCTTTGTATGTTATAACCCTGCTAAAGCCTTCTGTCGCAACAGAAATCATTACGATTTTTTCATCGACAGTCTCAATGTCAAAGGCAAGAGTTTTTATTTTTGGCTCGCTGCCTTTGGCTTTGCTTATTTTCTTTGCCTTTATTATTTTATGAAATTTGTAGTTATCTTTACTTATTTCATTGCCTTCCACATCAATCCAGTCAAGAGGATAAAATTTCTTGTCAATAAGGTATCTTTTGTAGAAATTGATGCTATATTCGTAGCAGTCGGTAAATTTCTTTATTTCGTCCCGCACTTTCGGAACATTTTGCGGAATATCTACGAATATTTTTAAAAATTCTTTTTCTCCGCTTCCTAATTTCTTTTTTACCTTTTCAAAGCCCGTAACAATTGAGATTTTTTTCAGCTTCGCTTCAAGCCCTTTCTTATATTCAGCATAAAAATAAGGACGAAAAGAATTATCAAGAATAAGGACAGATTCGCCTTTCTCATCTATACAGGAAAGCCTTATGGTCGGCTTTTCTTCTATGATGTAATCGGCGTCAAGTATGCACAATTTCATGATAAGAATTGATTTTAAACCAATTTAAGGTTTATCAAATATAATGAATAAATAGAGATGATTAAATGGAAAATAATGTTCAGATAGTTCATGGCGTTCGTGTTGTTAATTACATGGAAAATGCCCGTGAATTCCTGATAAAAGAAAAAGGTCATGATGAAAAAGCAATGCCATACAACCACGAAGAGGCATTGAAATTCGCGAAAGGGCGTTCTAATCATATAAATAGGATTGTAAATGCCTTGAATAGCTACAGGAGATGAATATATGCGTTATGAAATTATTGGATATATGGAAGATTTCTTGAAAGAAGAAAGAAAAATGATGTTTGACAAATACTTATTAAATGGACTATTGGAAAGAAGTATTGATGATTGGGATCTTTACGGCAATAGAGCAGAAGGCATCACAAATGATCCTTTGGACAAAGATTTCCTAGGCAAGAATTATAAGGAAACCCTCGATACGCTTACTGAAATGTGCGGTGATGAGTAATGAGCCGATATGAAATTCTGGAGCAAATGAAATTTGATGAAGAAAAAGGCGAAAGGCTTTATCTGAAATATTGCTCAAGGGCTCAGCTTGCAAAGTACTCAGACACGGAATATTTTTTAAGCCCTGCGGAGTTTTATGACAGGCAAAATGGAAAGATGCATTAATCACTTCCAGTACGGCTTTGTCTTGATGAACTGCTTCTCGGCGGATAAAATATCCCTAAGCAGCTTTTCTTTCGTGGGGTGAAGCATAGACAAAATTCTTGCCGCGGTCTGCGGGCCGATGCCATGGCCGGCTAAGCAGACAACCGCTTTCTTTCCGTAGACAAGAACCAAATCAGCTGAGCGGCGGATGTTCTGAAATTCTGCTATTTCATCTTTCTTCATATCTTTTTTTTTCAGTTTCTTTTTGATGATTTCTACGGCATTTGTCTGGCTTTTGCGGATGGTTGCTATTAATCTGGAATTGCATTTCGGGCATTCAGGCTGCTCATCAACTTCTCTGACAGTTCTAACCAGATTATATTCACCACAATTGACACAGAGCAGGCGCACTCTTGTTGCTAATAAACGCCTCTTGAACGCGTTGAATATCTCGCCCTCGGGCATACGAGGCTTCATTACCTCGCTAAATTGATGCACAAGACCCAATTCTCCCAAAGGGCTCAGGCCATCAATGACTTTTATCTTTATTTTTCCTTCATTTATTTTTTCGATAATTTCTTTCGTTTTTTCGATATCCATCTTTTCCAGGAATATTTCACGGAGAGTTTCCTTGTAGGCAGGGCTTCCTTCATACTGCTGTATAATCTTCTTGACATTTATTCGCTCAAATTGTGCACCGCGGCGCACAATGCCAAAGCGCCTAGCAACCTGCAGAAAGCGGTGCTTGAAGAGCGAAGAGCGCTCTATGGAAGCGGTTATTATTTCCTCCAGATTTTTTGCTTCTATAATAATGTCTTTTACTT
>DATDUE010000004.1:0-2165 GCA_035290505.1 archaeon
AAAGATATAGAAACAAAGCTAATTGATCTTGTTTCAAAAAGCTTATAGAAGAGTGAAGAACATGGACCAGTTAATACTCGTAGACAGCGCGGATAAGGAAATTGGTCATGACAGCAAGGAGAATTGCCACTTGCTGCCTACTAAATTGCACCGGGCATTTTCAATATTTATTTTTTCAAAAGGCAAAATGCTCCTGACAAAGCGCAGTTCGCTAAAAAAAACATGGCCCGGCTTCTGGACAAATACCTGCTGCTCGCACCCGAGAAAGGGAGAAAAAATAGAAGATGCTGTTAAAAGGCGGCTGAAAGAAGAAATGGGCTTTACTTGCGATCTAAAATACCTGTTCAAATTCGAATACAAAGCAGATTTTGACGATAAATACGGAGAAAATGAATTAGACAGCGTTTTTATCGGTGTTTATGATGGCGATATAAAGCCCGATAAAAATGAAGTTGAGGAATGGAAATTTGTTGATGTAAATGAATTGAGAAAAGATGTAGGAAATAACCCAGACAAATATTCTCCTTGGTTCAAATTATGCTTTTTGAAGGTTTTGGATTATGCAGAAGAAAATAACTATTTTGAATAAAGGAAAAAGAATTTCTGCTATAATTCATATTCCAAAAAAACTGCCTGCTCCAGTTGTTGTTCTTTGCCACGGCTTCACGAGCAGCAAGGTGAATAAAGGCGCTTGGGCAGACTATCTTTGCAAAAAAGGTTTCATTGCGTTTCGTTTTGATTTCAATGGTCACGGCGAAAGCTATGGAAATTTTTTGGATTTCACAATCACGAAATGCGTGAGCGATTTAAAGTCAGCCGTTGCATTTCTGAAAAAGCAGAAGTTTGTCAAAAAAATCGGTATAACAGGCCACAGCCTTGGCGGGCAGGTGCTGATGATATATGCGGCTAAAAACAAAATAGATGCTGTTGCGCCTATATCAGCTGTTTTTTCGCTGAATGACATATGGGTGATGAAAAATATTGATGAATGGAAGAAAAAAGGCATAAGGTATTTTAATGTTCGCGGCAGAGATTGGTCAAGAAGAAAGAAGCCGCTCAGCTATAATTTTGCCATTGACAGGCAAAAATACGACATGAAAGTATTGACAAAAAAGATAAAGTGCTCTGTTCTGATAATGCATGGTGACAAGGATGAGGATATTCCATTGAGTCATGCAAGGATGTATTATAAAAATATCAATGTACCAAAAAAATTAGTTGTATTGAAGGGCACAAAGCACACTATAACAAGGAAAAAAGACCTGAAAATTCTTTATGAAGAAACATCAAAATGGTTCTCTAAATATCTCTAAGCCTCTTTCTGTGGCAATTCTTCTTTTATAACAGGCATCCTTTCTGCCTGTCTTTTCTTGCTGACGATATAGCCCGCTATTTTGTTCCTTACCCGCTTGCTTTCGGCTATTTTCATATCCCTTACGGCTGCCTTATTTGTGTTAAAATCATTTGAGAATAGCTCAGGCTTATTTTTAAAGAGGCTTTCGCCGGTTCTTTTGATATCTTTTGTCTTTATTCTACCCATAATTATCTCTCTGAGTTTATCTGCAAATGCTTTAATATCTTTAAAAAATGTTATTAGCCATGGAAAAAGTTCATATTGCGGCGTCGCCCATAGGATTTCTGGCTTTTGATGATAAAGGCGAGTTAGTGCACATAAGGCTCTTTGAGAAAGGAAAGAGCATAAGCAGGAATGTCCCGTCAGATTTCATAAAGGAGCTGGAGCAGGAATCATCAGAAGACGAGAAAGGCAAAATATTCGCGCGTCAGCATTTGAGGGAAATAGCCATTTCTTCTGGTTTTGTTTTAGACGAAGAAGAATTCAACGAGTTTATGTCTGATTTTTGTTTGAGTTTATCAAGAAGCCACCTGAAAGGCTCTGTCACAAAGGACAAAATTCTTGTTCAGGCAAGCAATGCATTGGAGGAAACAATAAAAATGGAGAATATCATGAAGCAGCGCATCACCGAATGGTTCCTGCTACACTATCCAGAATGCAGGGAAAAAAACTTGGCGGAAAAGATAGCCGAGTATGGCCGCAGGGAAAATTTTCCGAATTTTCGTTCAAGCCTAGGCATAGAGCTTAATGAAGAAGATGAAAAAATGCTCATGGAATTTGCCCGTTCCATACAGTCAATAGAAAAACTGCG
>DATDUE010000005.1:0-2024 GCA_035290505.1 archaeon
CGATCATCTGCAGGAAGAAAAAATAATCAGCGTAGCAGACAGATATGAACAGGTGAAATAAATGGCGGAAAAGAAAGTCATTATAGGATTAGAAATTCATGTGCAATTGACTACGCAAACGAAGCTGTTCTGCGGATGCCCGAACAAATTTTCCAATGAACCCAATGAAAACGTCTGCGAAACATGCTTGGGCATGCCGGGTAGCAAGCCTGTTCTTAACGAAAAAGCAGTTGATATGGCGGCGAAAATCGCTATGGCATTGAACTGCAAAATGCCGAAAGAAATGCTTTTTTCGCGCAAATCTTATTTCTATCCTGACATGTCAAAAAATTTTCAGATAACCCAGTATGAAGCTCCCATAGCAACAAACGGTTTTGTCATTGTTGGCGAGGTGCCGAACGACAAAAAGATCAGAATAAGAAGAATACATATGGAAGAGGACCCGGCAAGAATTGTGAATGAAGGTGCTTTTACTTTAATAGATTACAACCGTTCCGGCACGCCGCTATGCGAAATAGTCACAGAGCCGGATTTCTCTTCACCGCAAGAAGCGAGATTATTTCTGCAAAAGCTCTCGAGCATTTTAGAGTATCTGGATGTTTATGATTCGTCAACAGAAGGCTCGATGCGCGTTGACTCAAACATATCTTTGGAGGGCTCACCAAGAGTGGAAATAAAAAATATTTCCGGCTTCAAGGATGTGGAAAGCGCCCTTAACTATGAAATAGGGAGGCAGAGAAATGCAATACAACATGGCGAAAAAATCTTCATGGAAACGCGCGGCTGGGACGCTGCAACAGGAACAACAAAATCGCAGAGAGTAAAAGAGGAAGAAGAGGATTACGGCTACATAACAGATACAGATTTGCCAAGGATAACACTCAGCAAGAAATTTTTAAGCGGCATAGCAGAAAGCTTGCCAGAATTTTCCGAGCAGAAGATAAGGCGCTACAGGAAAGAGTTTGGCATTCAGCGAGAGATTGCTGTGTCCATCGCTGACGAGCCGGGGCTTGCAGAGATGTTCGAAAAGGCAGTTAAGGAAGTCGAGCCAAAGCTTGCGGCAGAATGGTTCGCGGGCGAGCTTAAGAAAACGCTTAACTACAATAACCTGAAAATAAAAAACACTGGGCTGAAGGCAGAGCACATCATAAAATTGCTGAAAATGTTAGAGAAAGGCGAAATAACAATAAAGACTTCAGAGCTTGCAATCAGGGAGATGGTTCTGAAGCCAGATGACCCAGAAAGATATGTGGAAAAGAAAAAAAGGATACATGATTCGGAGTCAATAGAAAAAGCAATCAAGGAAGCCCTGAATGAGAATGCAAAGGCTGTGCTTGACTACAAAACAGGAAAGCAGGAAGCGTTCAATTTTTTAGTGGGACAGATAATGAGGAAGATGCAGGGCAGGGGCGACCCTGTAATGATAAGGGAATTATTGAAGAAGAAGATTTAGCGAGCCCTGAGGGATTCGAACCCCCGACCTACTGGTTTCTTCTTTCGGAAGGCAGGAGCCTCCTTTTCGATTAAGCCTTTTTTGAAAAAGGCTTATCCGAAGCCAGTTGCTCTTGACCGCATGAATTTGTGAAGCAGCGTCTATCCTGCCTGAGCTAAGGGCCCGAGTTAAACTTATTTCCATTAACTTAAAAAGGATTTTTCACAATCAAAATCTATGCCAATGAAAGTTTATCATAAGCTGAAAAAGCAATATCTCCGCAGGCAATGGTGGCCCATGCAGAATGATTTTTTGCCAAGAGAACTGGAAGTCTGTGTTGGTGCTATACTTACGCAGAATACTAACTGGAAAAATGTGGAAAAAGCTCTTGATAATATGAGAAAGGCAGGGCTGACAAAAGCGGAAAAAATCATAAAGGCAAAAAACCTGTAAAAAACAATAAAGCCTGCGGGCTTTTACAAACAAAAAGCAAAATACCTGAAAAACCTGTGCGGTTTTATTGTTGAATATGGTGCTGAGAAATTTTTCAAGAGTATAACAAGAGAAGAGCTGATGAAAATAAAAGGCATAG
>DATDUE010000006.1:0-3351 GCA_035290505.1 archaeon
GAAGAAAATGCTTATAAGCTGTCATTGAACATTATTTTTGATTAAAATTTTTACATGGAAAAAATATCTTCTTTTATCGAATCTTTAGATTCGATTTGTTTAATATCATATTTTTGACTTTAGACAGACTGAAGTGCAAAGCACTTCATACGGTTCAAAGAAAAATTCTTGGGAAATAAAGAACTAATGGCTTCGCGATATTATAAAGATTATTTTTCTCTATGTAAAAAGTTTAACCAAAAACTCATTTCTTCTTGAACTGCAAAAAGTAAAAAGTCAGAGCACTTTGCTTCCAGACTTCTTTATAAGAGAACAGCAATGCGGAAATTATGCCTGCTATTGCAAAAAGCGCAATATTGCTTTTTATTATCGAAAACAATGACACAAAATTTCCGGATAGAGCAGCACCCATGACAACTGGCGCTATGCTGAGCAGCGCTATAATCACAGGTATGAAAACAATTATTGTCAGTGCAATGTCTATCAAAGTAATTATAAGCCAGAAAACAAAGACATCCAGCTTGTTGTTCATGAAGAATTCATAGCTTTTTTTCAATGAATCAACAGCTTTTTCGTTGTTTATGAGCACAAACTGCATGACAAATAAAAACATCCATGACAGGACTATGACAAATATGAAGCCTATGAGAGGTATGATTCCAACAACAAAAACTATGATGCCCATGAGCAGGAACGCGCCCAGCATGCTGAGATATTTGCTTTTTGCTATGGGATAGGATTTTCTCAAAGGCAAAACTTTTTTCTGGTAGAAGAGTTTAGAGTTGTCTGTTATAACACCCAAAAAGAACAATTTTACGAGAAAAACAACAATAAAAACTATAACAAACGCCGCTATAAGCCCTATCAGTGAAAAAAACAGTGACATGGAGAAACTCGGCAGCATCTCTATAACGTAAAATAAAATGCCCAACAGGCTGGCAGCAATGACAAGATTTAGCGCAAAAAACGGCGCTATCCGCTGCGGCGAAAACGCGTAGCGGAATGCTGTTGATATTGGCTTTCCTATTTCTGCCATATCAAATAACTTGTATTTATAGTTTTTAAAGGTTTTTTATCATGAGGCATAAAAAATAAAATCTTTTTATAACGTTTAATATAATAAATATATCAGTGAATTTTATGCATGACCAATCCAAATTTATTCAGATTTATTCTAATTTACCTTTAAAAGTAAGGGAAGAAATAGTGGCAGCAATAGATGGAGAGCCTATATCATGGAATGTTGCCTACCAAGAAATAGTTCACAAAACGAAAAAAGGCGAGGAAATATTAAAAAAATTAAAGCAAATGAAAATTGTTGATTAAAATGTCGTCTAAGACAGAAATAGAAACAGTTGTTGCCCGTCTCAGGGCTATGCCTGAAAAGGCTTTGGTTTCAATAGGCATCGGGACAAAACTGCTAAGCAGGGATGAACTTATAGAGCATGTTTTTAAAGAAGATAAGATAGGCAGAAAAATCATAGAAGTCCAGATGAATTATCTAAGGTCTTTCAAAAGGTAGGTCATATGCTTATAACAATGCCTGATTCTCCGCCAGAATTATTATACCTCAGCAAATGGAGCGAAAAAATAATAAAGATAGCTGAAACAAACGGAATAAAAGTAAATCAGATAAGGGGCGATAAAGCAACAAAATCCCATATCACCCACTATATAGAATCAGGAAACCCGCAATTCATAAATTTTAACGGGCATGGCTCCGAAAATTGCGTTTGCGGCCAGGAAAACGAAATCCTAATACTTCTTGGCGAGAACGACAGCCTGCTAAAAAACAGGATTGTGCATTCCCTTACATGCGAATCCGCGATAGAGCTTGGAGCCAGATGCGGAGCAAAAGCTTACATAGGCTATAACAGCCTTTTTTTCTTCTGCATGGATGGCAAAAGCCTTAGCAGGCCGCTTGAAGACAAGTTTGCAAGGCCGATTCTGGACTCTGCTTTTGAGATACCCAATCAGATAGCCAAGAGAAAAACAGTAAAAGAAGCATTTGAGCAATCCCAGAAAAAATACCAGGAATATATAGATGAATACACATTTAGCGAATCCAAGTATACAACAGAAGAACTGCAATTTATCCTGCCTTATTTATGCTGGGATAAATCTATACAGATATTTCACGGCAATCCCGATGCCAAGATAGAGTAATTATTTGTTTTTAAACCCTAATGAGCCAAGTATTTTTATTGTGGTCAAATGAGCTTTTCAAAAGAGCAGGCAAAAAAGGAAATACAGAAGTTGGTTGAGCGGTTTGAAAACAAAAGCCCGCAAGAATTGAAAATAATGAACGAGGAAACCACGAAAAAAAACTTCATTCTGCCTTTGTTCAGGGCGCTTGGATGGGATGTTGATTCTGAAGAAGTCAGCGCAGAAGAGAAAATTTCAAAAAAGCGCGTCGATTATGGCTTCAAGATAAACGGCATTACAAAATTCTTCCTTGAGGCAAAAAAGCCTTCTGAGGACGTAATAACAGATGCCGATCATATTCGCCAAGCGATAAATTATTCATACTGGCAGTCTGTGCCATGGGCAATACTGACCAATTTCAAGGATTTGATTGTTTTCAACGCCGAATGGAAAGGCAAGAGTTTATCAGAAAACAGGTTTGTTACGCTTAATTATAAGGAATTTATTGATAAATTTGATGACTTATGGCTTCTTGGCAGGGAAAGCTTTGAAAAGAACTTGATTGATGAAAAAGCCGTTACTATAGGAAAAAAGCAGAAGAAAGAGCCGATAGGCAGCAAAATCCTCGGCGACATGATTGGCTGGCGCGAATTGTTGACGAAAAACATAAATAAATACGATCACAAAATGGATGAAGAAACGCTTGACGAGTCTGTACAGAGGATTCTCGACAGGCTCATTTTCATAAAATCCTGCGAAGACAGAGAAATAGAAAACAAAATTCTTCAGCCAAAGCAAAGGCATTGGCAGGAGAACTGGAAAAATGCCAAGCATGGACTCTGGGATGAGATGATTCTAGTTTTCAGGGAATTCGACAGCAAATACAACAGCAAGCTGTTTGAAGAGCATATTTGCGAAAAGCTTATGGTAGACAACGATGTGATAAGCAAAATCATAACTGAAATCAACAACGACGAAGCAGGGCTTGTCAAATATGATTTCAGCGCCATCCCTGCCGATGTGCTTGGCAATATATATGAGCAATATTTAGGCCATATACTCAAGAAAAGCAAGAAATCGGCAAAGGTTGTGGAAAAGCACGCTCACAGGAAAGAGCAGGGCATATACTATACGCCGACCTACATAGTTGATTATATCGTGAAAAACACAGTGCTTGAATGTGCAAAAGAAAAAAGCCTTGACGAG
>DATDUE010000007.1:0-6036 GCA_035290505.1 archaeon
CCTTGGCTGGGTAAAAACAAATAAGCCTGAAGAGACAGAAGCTGCTTTGAAAAAGCTCGTGCCGAAGCGATACTGGCATGACCTGAATGACAACTTCGTTACTTTTGGTCAGAATGTTTGTCGTCCTGTTGGGCCAAAATGCCCGAAATGCCCTGTGAACAGTTATTGCGATTATGGAAAGAAGGCTTTGAAGAAATAATTTATCTCGCTTTCACTGTTTTGTAACCTTCTGGCAACTTTGATTTTGATGGTCCGCCAAGGTTGCTTCCATCAAAAACGTCTTCTTTCATATCAGTGACTTCGACAAAGTGCATGCCATAGGTTTTCCCTTCTGCATAAACGCCTATTTTTTTGCCTTCTTTGTCAACTATTTTCCATACGTCTAATGTCGGATGTTTTTTCAGAAAGTTTTCTACTTCTGCTGTATTTCCTTTATATTGCTCGGTAAACCAATATCTTCCAACCTTTTTTGGCATATTGCCGGCAGCACAGCCTGTTAAATCCGCCAAATTCCAGAGCGCATATAGCCCGATAAGTGGTTTTGCAACATATTGTGGTATCTTCATAATAATTACTTTAAAGTAAATATTCTTAAAGGTTTGTTTTTTCATAAGATAAAGTTGGCCATCCAGATTTCTTGCAGTATTCATTCACCAGTTTATAGGCATCATCAACAGAAGCGAACATATTCAGAATTATTTCTTTTTTAGGCAATCCATCGTAGATATGCTCTAAAGTTTTTTCATCGCTTTCTAGGATGAATTTTACAAGAAGATGATTATCTTTATTTTTTATTATTATCTTTCTTAGCTCATTTTTTGCATTTTCGAAATTTTTTGCTATTCTCGGAATTTTGTATGATATTTCATTTTTATTCTCATAAATGGTTTCAATAAGCTCATGAAGAATATTTAATTCATAGTATTCTATTGTGCCTTTCGGTAGAAGTATCAGAGGCTTATACAAGGAAATTTCATAGGCATAATCCTTTATTCTGAAAAGACCATGATAAATGGACCTTATCTCCTCATCAAAAAATAATTCTTCTCCCGAATGTTTCAGGTATTCCAATAGTTTATGGTTATCAGACATAAATCCATCGTCATCGGGATTGAAAATATCGTGGCACATGGCTTTATAATGCCATAGTTTTCCTTCATTTCCTTGGGTATCATCAACCAATAGAAGAAGCTTGCTGTAAATTTTTTTATAATCCTTTTCTTCGGGTTTTGGCAAGAATTCTTTTATAGTAAATGGAATTCTGAAATAAATCTTTTTATAAATCCTTTCTAAAAAGTTTTCTTGTAACTTTTGTTGAATTTCATCGAAATGATGTTTGATTGAAGAGAAATCTTTGACAATCTGAGTTAAAGTATATTGCCTGCTATTTTCGTCA
This sequence comes from archaeon, assembly GCA_035290505.1. Taxonomy (GTDB): domain Archaea; phylum Aenigmatarchaeota; class Aenigmatarchaeia; order GW2011-AR5; family DATDUE01; genus DATDUE01. Next base: position 1,397 of record DATDUE010000007.1, read on the forward strand.
TAATCATTATTTATTATTTTCATGAAATTTCTATGCCGCAAATTTTTTTAAAGACATAAAATCTATCAGATTTTTCATTACTTCGCAATAACTATCCTGCTTTAAATATAGGTTTGACTATATATATGAGTTAGTCCTTAACCGTAATTTATTTGTAATTGGTGGTTAATTGCCCAAGAAGAAAAGCAAATACAAAAAACAATATCTAGAGACATGGAAATGCGGCGACTGCGATTTTGAGTGGTCGTACAGGACAATGAAATGTCCCATATGCTCAGAGAATAACATGGTTAAAATCCTCTAAGTTTTTTCTATTTTTGTTTTTATATATTTTTGTTTGATAAATTTCAGTGATGAGAGTCATTGTCGTTTCAGGCGGCGTTATTTCAGGCGTGGGCAAGGGCGTGGTCACATCGTCTATAGGCAAAATACTTCAGGAATACGGCTATTCTGTGACAGCAGTAAAAATTGACCCGTACATAAATTATGATGCTGGGACGCTTCGGCCAACAGAGCATGGCGAAGTATGGGTGACAGACGACGGCGGCGAGATTGACCAGGACCTCGGCAATTACGAGCGATTTCTTGGCATAGACATACCAAAAAAAAATAACATCACAACTGGCCAGATATACAAGGAAATCATTGACAAAGAGCGCCGCGGCGAATTCCTGGGAAAGACAGTCCAGTTCATACCACATGTGCCAAACGAAATAAAAAGAAGGATAAAGGAGGCAGGGAGCGGCTTTGATTTTGTCCTTGTTGAAATAGGCGGCACAATAGGCGACTATGAAAACATGCCTTTTTTGTTCGCCACAAAAAGCCTTGAGGTGGAATTGGGGCGAAGCAATGTTGTCCATGTGCTTGTCACCTACCTGCCTGTGCCGGATAACATAGGCGAGATGAAGACAAAGCCCACGCAGCAGGCAATTCGTTTGCTGGCAGAATCAGGCATAATACCTGACTTTATTTTGTGCCGCTCCAAGCAGCCGCTGGATGGAGTGAGAAAAAACAAGATAGAGGTCTATGCTAACATAGATGCAGAGAATGTAATATCAGCGCCTGATATAAAAACAATATACCAGGCGCCGCTTAATTTCGAGAAAGAGCATCTCGGCGAAAAAATACTCAGGCGCTTTGACCTATGGCCGAAAAAAGTGCCTGACTGGTCTAAGTGGAGCAGCCTTGTGCAAAGGATAGAAAAACCGGAAAGTGAAATAAAAATCGCGATGGTAGGAAAATATATTGATATAGGCGATTTCAGTCTTGCTGATTCATACATATCGATAAATCATGCGCTTGAGCATACCGGAGCTGAGCTAAACAAGAGGGTGCGAATAAGCTGGGTTGATTCTAAAATTTTTGACGAAGGAAATAATTTAGAAAAACTGAATGAATACGATGGCATAATAGTGCCGGGCGGTTTCGGCTCTTCAGGCGTTGAAGGCAAGATAAATGCGATAAAATTCTGTAGGGAAAATAATATTCCTTTTCTTGGCTTATGCTATGGCATGCAGCTGGCTGTCGTGGAATACGCGAGAAATGTATGCAATATGGACGCGCACACGACAGAGGTGAGCCCTAATTGCGCGTATCCTGTTATAGATATCTTGTCTTCGCAAAAAAAGATTATAGAAGAAAGCCGATATGGAGCAACAATGAGGCTTGGCGCTTATGCAGCTATAATGAAAGAATCTAAAATCCTTGACTTATACAAAAAGACAGGCAGGCTTGAAGAAGACAGAAAGCGCCTAGAGGAATTGAAAAATAACGTTGAGCAGAAATTCCGGTTGGGGTTATTGAAAGGCAATAACATCGTGCTGGAGCGGCACCGCCACCGCTATGAGGTCAACCCCGACTTCGTCGAACATATAGAAAAAAACGGGCTTGTTTTTTCAGGCTTTCATTTGCGCGAGGATGGCACAAAACTGATGGAATTTATGGAGCTTCCGAAGCATAAATTCTTCGCAGCCACGCAGGCTCACCCGGAATTCAAGTCAAGGCTTGGCAGCCCCGCGCCTTTGTTTTTGGGGTTTGTTAAAGCTTGCTCAAGCTAGCTCTTTATTTTAATTTTTTGAGAACGTGGGTTATTTACATCTTCCAAACAGCAATTCAAATAATCATGAATAAATATCTGAATTGTTCTTGATACTTCCATGAGGTATTCGAGTAATTTTTTAGGTTCTTCAGGGTCAAGCCCTATTTTTTTCGAATAATCCCCTATTCTATGAAGCTTTTCTTTTTCTATCTCACCGTTGTAAACAGGAAGCCCTTCCAGATATTTTTGAAAACCTATATGGACAGCATATGATGACCTTTCAGAAACTTTATAGACAACTTCTTTATAAATTCTTTTTTTGTCTTTGGTGTCAGAAGATTCGTAAAGTTCCTTTAGAAGGTCTACCATCTCAATATCGATGTCTGCAATCTTTTCTCTCAGTTTTTCCAGTTTTTTCATTATATATTGATTTGCCAAAAGCTTATAATGCTTTTGCACTTTTGGTTAGGCTTAAATAAATTGGGAAAAAAATAAAGAGCAATAAAGTGGTGTTATGGTCTTCCAATGGATTCTGAGATGCTGAAGAGTGCAAAGCTGGGCAGCATAGTGCCTGTTTACACAAAAATAAAAACAGATATTTCTCCCGTTGATTATTTTGCAAAAATTTCCGATTACGGCAGGAAAAGCAATTCATTTCTTCTCGAGTCAGCTGAGATTTTGCCTGTTTACGGCGAGCGCAGCTTTGGCTCAGCTGACCCGTGCCTGCGTTTGTGCGGCTATAAAAAAGACTTTTCTATAGAGGCTTTGAGCGAAAGCGGCGAGGATTTTTTGAAGTTTTTAAAAAACAAGCTGGATTTCTGTGACAGGATAAAATACGGCAAGGAAAAAATAGAAGGAGAGATGAAACCGCAAAGAAGGGCAGTAAGCGAAGAAGAAAGATTAAAATTAAAAACGCATGCAGATATTATCCGCTCTGTTGCTTTCGCCTTTTCTCCTGCGAAAAGCCCTGTTCCGCAGTACGCAGGCTTATTCGGCACGATATCCTATGATTTCATTGACCAGTTTGAAGACCTGCCTGAATACAAAGAAGACATTTTAAAAGATTATGACTATGACATGTATTTTGCCGATAATCTGTTTTATTTTGACCACAAGAACAGCGAGCTTTATTTGATATCCAATATGCTTATAGCGCATGATGGCATTGGCTCAATAAGAAAAAGATGCGAGAAAAATATAGAGAAATACAAGAAAGCTATTTCTTTTGATGTCAAGCCAAGAAAATTCGAGAAGCAGTCAGGAAAAATTATTTCCGATACAAGCCAACAAGAATACGAAGATATAGTAAGAAAAATGAAGGGGCATATAGAAAATGGTGATGTCTTTCAAGCAGTTCCATCAAGAACAATAATTGCCGATTATAATTGCGAAGAGCTGGATATCTACAAAACATTAAGAGAAATAAACCCCTCACCATACATGTATTTCTTCAATACAGGCGATTTCCTGATTGGTGCGAGCCCTGAGAAATACATCAGCGTTTCTGACGGTATAGTAGAAATAAAGCCCATAGCAGGCACAAAGCCAAGAGGCACAGTTGATGGAAAAATTGACGCCGACCTAGACAGCAGATACGAGACAGAATTAAAGACAGATTTCAAAGAATTGGCAGAACATACCATGCTTGTTGACCTCGCAAGGAACGATGTCGCAAGGATTTCTGAGCCAGGCACACGCTATGTGCTGAATCCTTATGTCGCGGAAAAATATTCCCACGTGCAGCACATGGTTTCAACTGTTCGAGGAAAACTAAAAAAAGATTTGGATCCTTTGCACGCCTACCTTGCTTCCATGAACATGGGAACACTGACAGGCGCGCCGAAGGTTGAAGCCATGAAGTTGCTGCGCCGCTACGAGAAAACGAGGCGCGGTTTCTATGGCGGTTCTGTATGTTATATAACGCCTAGCGGAGATATGGACAGCGCTATCGTGATTAGAACAATGAGGCTGAAAGGAAAAAAAGCATATATACGCGTCGGCGCGGGCATAGTCTATGACTCAGTGCCTGAAAAAGAATACGAAGAAACGGAAAGAAAGGCAGCTTCTTGTATTCATGCTCTGGAATTGGCAGGAGGCATTTCCTATGAAAAATAACATTCTTGTCATAGACAACTTCGACTCGTTCATATACAACCTTGTTGATGAGTTTGAGAAAATCGGCTTTTCTTGTCATACTTACAGGAATAATGTCAATATGAAAGCAATAGAAAAAGCGGTAAGTGAATACAATCCAAAGCTGATTATTGTTTCGCCAGGCCCTTCTCACCCAAGGGACGCAGGGATAAGCATTGATGTCATTAAAGAATATTATAAAAAAATCCCCATATTCGGCGTTTGTTTAGGGCATCAGGCAATGATAGAGGCATTTGGCGGTTATGTGGAGAGATGCAAAGAAATAGTGCATGGAAAAGCATCTGATATCTATCACGATGGCAAGACAATTTATGAAAAATTGCCGAGCCCCTTCAAAGCAGGCAGGTACCATTCGCTGACAGGCACAAAAATCCCAGATTGTTTTGAAGTGTCAGCAAGGACCGAAAGCGACATTGTCATGGGCGTGCGCATGAATGATTACCCTGTT
>DATDUE010000008.1:0-7839 GCA_035290505.1 archaeon
AGATAATAAAGCTGGTCGAGGATGCACAGGGAAGCAAGGCGCCCATACAGCGTCTTGCTGACAAAGTATCTGGCATTTTCGTTCCTGTTGTAATAGTTATTGCTGTTGTTTCTTCGTTAGTGTGGCTTTTAGCAGGCATGGGCTTTCTGTTTGCCTTGACAATTTTTATCACTGTCTTGATTATAGCCTGCCCGTGCGCTCTCGGGCTTGCCACGCCAACAGCAATAATGGTCGGCACAGGCAAGGGCGCTGAGAACGGTATATTAATCAAGGGCGGCGAAGCCTTGGAGACAGCGTACAAGATTGATACGGTCGTTTTCGACAAGACAGGCACACTGACAAAAGGCGAGCCAGAGGTCACTGATATAATTGAATTAGGCAGCAGCGAAAATGAAATACTTAGGTTCGCTGCTGCGGTAGAAAAAAACTCCGAGCATCCATTAGGCGAGGCGATTGTAAAAGAGGCAGAAAAAAGAAAGATAGAAATTCCTGCTGTGAAATCGTTTGCTGCTTTGCCAGGGCATGGTGTTTCAGCAACCTTATACAGCAAGAAAATATTTTTAGGAAATCGGGCGATGATGAAGAAAAACAAGATAAATGCAAAGCAGATTGAAGAAAAATTACAGGAGCTGGAAAATCAGGGAAAGACCGCGATGATTGTTGCTGTAAACAAAAAAATCATCGGTATCATAGCGGTTGCCGATACGCTCAAAGAAAACTCCGCAGAGGCTGTAAAAGAACTGCACAGGATGGGTAAAAAAGTCATCATGATTACAGGCGACAATGAAAGGACAGCTAAAGCCATAGCTAAGCAGGTCGGCATAGATGATGTGCTTGCCAACGTGCTTCCTGGCGACAAGGCAAAGGAGATAAAGAAATTGCAAGAAAAAGGCAAGCAGACTGACGCCAAAGGCGTTAAGCGGTTCGTGGCAATGGTCGGCGACGGCATAAATGATGCGCCCGCGCTTGCGCAGGCGGATTTAGGAATAGCTTTAGGCAGCGGCACGGACGTTGCTATGGAGACGGGCGGCATAGTGCTTATAAAAGACGACCTGCGCGACGTTGTGGCATCAATAAAACTGAGCCGTTACACGATGAAAAAGATAAAACAGAACCTTTTCTGGGCATTTATTTACAACGCAGCAGGCATTCCGATAGCAGCAGGATTATTATATCCGTTTGGCTTTTTGCTCAATCCAATCATAGCAGCAGGCGCGATGGCATTTTCATCTGTTTCTGTTGTCGGTAATTCGTTGCTGATGAAAAGGTATAAGGTGAAGAGATAACTGCCTGCCCGAAGGCGAAGCAAATTTTCAATTTTTCTGCTGAAGAAAACCTATAAATTTTTTAGCAGCGTATATATCTCATGTATCTGGGAAAATTTTTCAGGAATTTTATTTACGCCGTTCCTTTCGTTCTTTCCCTTTATTTCTCCGGCAGCATCGATAACGCAATGCTCAAGGATAATTCCATAAAGCTTGACAATGGAATCAGGGTTTATAGGCTGAAGCCGTTTGATGCGAAAAACCCTGAAAAAAGAAAGCCATACACAGTCGGCGTTTTTTATGACAAGGAATTCAAGGAAAAATACGGCGATGAGGCATTGAGCAAAATGACAGAGGCCATTGAATATGCATCGGAAAAAATTCTAGGCATGAGAAATAACGAGGCGCTCAAAATAAATAGGCTGGGCGAAATAGACACATACGATGATATAAAGGATATTTCAGCTATGCACCAGTATCTGAGATATCAGCTGCCGGAAATTGGCTGCGACATATCTGTCGTGTTTTCAGGCCAGGATTATACTGATTTCAATGGCATGTGGGTATATAATTTTATTCTTGTAAAAGACAGAAAAAAAGACAGTGAATTCAAAAGAACGACTGCGCATGAATTCAGCCACGAGTTCGGCGCTGAAGATTATAATACAAGCACAGGGCTTGACTCTGTGAAGACGCTGATGGCGCCTCTGGACGGCAATAAAATATCAATGAGTATTGACCCAGCCAACAGGAAAAGAATCAAAAGCTATGAATGGAAAAAAATGTATAGCAGAAAGCAGTTTTCTGAATTGGATAAATGGATGAGAAAGAACAAGGACGAAAGGGCGGGAAAGCTTTACTTCCTCGCCAATTCAACGACAAACCTAATCAAAGAGGACTATGAAAAGGCAATGCAGTTATACAAAAAACTCTCGGAAAAATACCCAAATGACAAGTTAATCGCTTCGCTGAAAATTGATGAAAGCCATAGGAGGAAGGGCAGCGAGACGAAAAAAATCAGCCCCGAAGTCATAGCGCATATCAACAAATCGATAGACTACCATTACAGGGACGATTATATTTCTGCTTACAATGAGATAGAGACTGCAAAGCGGCTTGCTGATAATGAATTTGTTCTTGGCGAATTAAAGCTTGCGGAAAAGCTCTACGAGGATATGGGAATAAATGGCATAAGGCTGGCAAAAAAACCGTTTAAATAATTAACTGTCTAATAAAATTATAATTACTGAAACCCCTTTGATTACATTGTTACTGAAAGGGGTTTTGTTACAGGTGAAGAAATGGTTACAGTGGACGAGGCGATTATCGCCCGGTATGAAAAAGATGGAAAGCACTACGAGATCCTTGTGGATCCCGAATTAGCTTACAGCTTGAAGGAAGGAAAGTCCATTTCTTTGCAGAAGATGCTGGCAGTAAATGCTTTATTCACAGATTCAAAAAAAGGCATGAAGGCATCGCCATCCGATGTCACGAAATCATTTGGCAATATTGATATCGAAAAAATAGCGGAGATTATTGTCAAGAAAGGAGACATACAGCTGCCGACAGACATAAAAAGGAAAAAGACCGAGGAAAAGAGAAAGCAGGTAGCGGCTATGATAAGCAGGAATGCGCACAATCCGCAGACAGGCATACCACACCCGCAAGAGCGTATAATGAACGCCATGTCTCAGGTTCATATCAACATAGATCCTTTCAAGCCGGCAGAGCAGCAGATAGATGACGTGATAAAAGCTATAAAAGAGATACTGCCCATATCCATGGAGGAAATTACGCTTAACATAATGGCTTCAGCGCAGCACGCTGGGCGCGTCTATGGAATTTTAAAAGAATATGGCACCATAAAAAACGACAAGTGGCTCTCTGACGGTTCGCTTTCAGCCACAATAATCATAGCAGCAGGAGCGAAAGACAAATTATATTCGTCCCTGAATTCAATAACAGCCGGAAACATAAAAATAGAAGAGGTAAAAAAATCATGAATGAAGAAAAGACAGAAACAAAGAGAAAGCTCGTCATACCGGGCGACGAGCTTGGTGAAGGCAGAGCAGGCCACGGCACTTACGAGGAAAACGGCAAAGTGTACTCAAGCTGCATAGGTCTTGCCGAGGAAAAAAATGGCATTTTATTTGTGATACCGCTGAGCGGAATTTATAATCCAAAGCGCGGCGACGGTGTTATAGGAAAAGTGGAAAGCATCATTTTCTCTAAATGGATAATTGACATAAACTCGCCTTATGAGGCAGTTCTCTCATTAAGCGAGGCCACTGACGAATTTATAGATACAACAAAAGTCGAGCTTACGAAGTACATAGATTATGAAGAGCTTATTTTCGCCGAAATTATGAGCATAACAAAGACAAAGAACATACAGCTGTCGATGCGAAACAGGAAGTGCAGAAAGCTTAGGGGAGGCAGGATAATAAAAGTAACGCCTGCAAAGGTGCCTCGGATTATCGGGCGCTCCGGCTCCATGGTCGAGATGATAAAAGAAATCACGGGCACGCAGGTTGTTGTCGGCCAGAACGGCATTGTCTGGGTTAAGGGAGAAAACGAAGAAATAGCCGCAGAGGCAGTCTTGGAAATAGAGCAGAAATCCCATGTTTCCGGCCTGACAGACCATATAAAAGCAATGCTTGAGAAGAAGATGGTCGGACAGAAAAAGCAAAATACATATGTAAATGAAGAAAAAAAAGAGGAAGAAGATTTATTTGAAAAAGAGGAAGAAGACATATTTGAAAAATAGAGTGATATTTGTGGATGAACAATTAATAAAAAACGGCATCAGGATTGACGGGCGAAAATTAGATGAGCTAAGGCCTATAGAAGCAAAAGTCGGCGTCCTGAAAAACGCAGACGGCTCGGCATTTTTTCGATTGGGAAACACAATGGCAGTTGCAGGCGTATTCGGCCCGAGAAAAGTTTACCCGAAGCACGAGGAGCAGGCAGAAAAAGCGATTCTGCGCACGCAATACAAGATGGCGCCGTTTGCCACAGAAACAAGAGGCAGGCCCGGGCCCAACAGGAGAAGCACTGAAATTTCCATGGTTACAAGGAATTCATTGCTGCCGGTGATATTTGTTGAAGAATATCCCAAGACAGCCATAGATGTTCATATCGAGGTTTTGCAGGCAGACGCTTCTACGCGCTGCGTGGGCATCAACGCGGCTGCGCTCGCGCTGGCGGACGCCGGCGTGCCGATGAGAGATTTGGTCTCCAGCTGCTCTGCAGGAAAGGTTAATGATACTGTTGTCCTAGATGTTGCCGGAAAGGAAGATACGGAAGGTGAGCTGGATTTGCCGATAGCTTACTATCCGAAAAGAAACCAGATAACATTGCTTCAGATGGACGGCATTGCTGATAGCAGTGAGGTAAAAAAAATAATTCAGCTTGCCGTAAAAGGATGCAAGCAGATATACGAGAAGCAGAAGGAAGCTTTGCGAAGCAAATACGCCCTTGAAAAAATGGATGACGTGATTTCATGATAGAATTAGATACTCATTTAATAAGGCATATGGCTTTGGATGAAAAGCGAATTGATGGGCGAAGCCCTGATGAATACAGGGAAATAACCATAGAGCCTGACTTTGTTACATCAGCCGAGGGTTCCTGCAGGGTAAAAATAGGCAACACAGAAGTTCTTGTCGGAGTCAAGATAGATGTCGCCGAGCCGTTTGCTGACACGCCTAATGAAGGTGTCCTGATGGTTTCTTCCGAGTTCGTGCCGCTAGCTTCATCGGATTTTGAGAGCGGGCCGCCCGGCGAAGAGTCAATAGAAGTTTCCCGCGTTGTTGACCGCACTATAAGAGAGTCAAAAGCAATTGATTTCGAAAAATTGTGCATTGTTCCTGGCGAAAAAGTCTGGATGGTTTGCGTTGACATTGACGTGCTTGATTATGATGGAAACCTTATCGATGCGTCTTCTTTGGCTGCAACGATTGCTTTGATGAATGCAAGGCTTCCTGATTTGAACGATGAGAAAAAGTCTATTTACGGCAAGAAGGGAAAAAACAAGCTGCCCATGAGCGGCATGCCGTTAGCTACGACATTTGCAAAAATTTCAGGAAAAATATTTTCCGACCCGATAAAGATAGAGGAAAGGTCTCTTGATGCTGTTCTTACCGTGGGCACAGCCGTAAAGGACGGCAAAACCATGCTCTGCGCCATGCAGAAGGGCGGCACTGGCGGCTTCTCTTTGGAAGAAATAGAGCAGATATTTGACATGGCCATCAAGAAAGGCGATGTGCTCCGCAAGAAAGCGGAGAAGTTTGTTTAAGGTTTTTTTTAATAATCAAATTTTTCTGAATAATTTACTTCAATATCTTCCCAATCACTATCAAATCTTCCCCATCGGCGTAGTGGCTTCTAAGATATCCCTCTTGCACATAGCCATGCTTCATGAAAAATTCAAGCCTCGGCGGGAAAATCAGCGCCATGATTTTTCTTATCTTGTTTTTCTTGCACCATTTCTCTACTTCTTTAAACAATAATTCGCCGATGCCTTTTCCCCTATATTCTTCCTTCACGACGAAGTCGCGCAATTCTGCCGCTTCTTTCTCATATTTTTTTGATATTGGAACGATTTTCATAACATAATCACACCATCAAGATTCTGGAAATGCCTGTCGCCTGTAAGGACTTGCAGATTATAGAACTTTGCTGTGGCATAAATTATGGAATCGCACATGCCCCAGTTTTTTATTGATTTTTTGTGCTCAAAGTTTATTTTACCTGCTAAAATCGCTATGCTTTCATTCAGTTCGATGACAACAGAATATTTTTTTATTATGCCAATACGTTCCTCGGTGTTTTTCCCGTTTTTCATGCACCATTCGCTGATTTCACCCAAGGATATGATGCTGGTAAAGCAATCTACTGCTTCCGTAATTTTTTTCTCGACAATCTTGCCTTTGTCGCTTCCTATAAATAGCTCAATCCACGCAAAAGAATCAAGGATCATGGTAGTTTCCTTTCAGTATGGTCTCTTTCAAATGGCTTTGCACCTTTGTCTATGCCAAAATACTTTGAAATTGTTTTCGGGTCTGTTTTCAGGATGCTGACTCTTATATTTTCCCCTTTTTTTATTTTCATTTCACTAATCACATCTTTTGGTATCAGAACGCCAAACGATGTCCCGACTTCCCTCACCTTTGCCTTGAAAACCTGCCCCATCTAATCACCAAGTTATTATAATATATTATAATATTTAAAGCTTTCTGACAATTAATTTTTTATGAAAGTTGTGCTTTGCGGCGGGTGCTTCAATAAAATTCATGAGGGGCATGTTTACTTTCTGAATGAAGCGAAGAAGCTGGGTGATTTTCTTGTTGTGGTTGTGGCAAACGACAAGATAAACAGGAAAAAATACGGCAAAACAGCATTGCCTGCTAAAAAAAGAAAAGCCGCCATAGAAAAGTTAGGAATAGCAGACAAAGTGGTAATAGGTCATGAGAAGCATTTCGGAAAAGCGCTGGAGGATTACAAGCCTGACATCATAGCGCTTGGTTTTGACCAGAAGATGCCTGTGAAGACTAAAATAAAGTTCGTGAGGATTGGAAAACTTAAATAAATAATATGATTATGAATTATCTTATGAAAATTGTAGAAAAGAAAATCTGGCCGGACATGTTTGATAATGATAGGAATATGCCAGTTGATTTCCGGCTTGCTGACTTTAAACTGGAAGATGGTGACAAGATTCGTTACAGGGAATGGGACCCAGATAAAAATGAATATACAGGCAGGGAATATACAAAAACTGTAAGAAGGGTTACAAAGCATGAAAGCCCGACAAGGTATTGGAATCAAGAAGAACTTAAAAAGCATGGCATGTATATAATAGAATTTGATGTCACCCTATAACCATCCGTTCTTCTTTGCACGGCACTTTTACAGTAAAATACCTGAATTTGTCTTTTTCTCCGTAGACATTGGCTATGCGATGCTTTTCGCCTGCTTCTGTTTTTATGATAGCGTCCGGCTTCATGACATAGGAGATATCATCATTTGACAGCAATCCGCAGCCGCTTTCTGTTATATAGAATTCATCAAAACCGTCATGCCAATGAAAGATTCTGTCTGCTCCATTAGAAAAATCCTTTCTGCCTGATGCTATGACAGAAATTTCAGAATCGCTATGGCTGTAAATTTTCATTATTTAATTTTGTCTGGAATTTATTTAATACCTATTTTCTTATTACTTTTCCGCTTGTTGCGTCAATAATTCTTGTCGGCTTCCTTTTCTTCAGGTTGCCTGCATCAATTATGGCGTCTATTTTGCCGGCAAATAATTTTTTTATTTTTTTTATTTCATAAATCGGTTCGCTACCTGATATGTTTGCTGATGTCTCTACGATGGGCTTGCCTAGGCCTTTTGTCAGGCTTCTTGCTATATTACTAGAAGAAATCCTCAACGCTATTGTACCCCTTTTAGCAGGGAAAACAATCGTCGTATATTTTTTCTTGAGCATCTTTTCCTGATTTTTCTTTATTATTGCATATCTTTTGGCCATTCTAACGCTGGAAACAATCACAGGCAGCTTTTTCGCCTTTG
>DATDUE010000009.1:0-9946 GCA_035290505.1 archaeon
CCTTGAACCCGTATTTTTTGTATGCTTCTAATGCCATTTCATTATTTGCATATACCTTTATTGTTATTAGTCTGATATTTCTTTTCTTGAGCCATTTAACAAGATGTTTTATAATTTCTTTGCCGATTCCCTTGTTTCTATATTTGGCATCAATGAACATGAAAAATATGCTACCTCTTGTTTTAAGAATGTTCCAATTGCCGGGTATTTTTTCTATATTACTTGCGCCGCAGCCGATTGGCTTGCCGTCCATTTCAGCAATCAGATAACAGTTCTTGGGCGATGCCATCATCTTTTTCAATTTTTTTTCTGATGGGGATTTTTTAACATTTATATAAGGGTCGAATTTTTTTTCATAAGCAGATAATTTTTTATAATAACCAGCGATAATCTTTGAGTCTTGTGTTGTTGCTTTGCGGATTTTCACTTTGCTGGGCATATAGTTTAACTGATGAACAAATTATTTATACCATGCAAATCAAATGATTTTCTATGGCAGACCCAAGAGAAGAAGAAATAAAGAAAGCTCTTCAGGAAGAGCAAAACAAGAAAAGGCCGACAGGCGTTACAATAATTTGCGTTCTTGGTTTTTTAATATCTATTTTTTCATTAATTGGAGGAATTATGCTATTAGGCATTGGCACGCTGATAGGTGGAGCCAGCTTTTCGGCAAATTTAGGCAATACCACTATATCCGCAAACACTGGCGGGCTGGGAATTCTGTTTTCCCTGTTTGCAATAATTCCTCTTATATCCGGGATAATCGGCTTCATAGCTTTTTATTTGCTGATGAAAATGAAAAAAACAGGATTTTTCATCGTGATCATACTTGGCTTGATATCCATAGTAATGGGCATCATCTCATCTGTCATGAACAATATAATCAGCATTGTTATCTGGGGAGTTATAATTGGTTATTTGCTTATGAAGAGAAAAATTTTTTCTTGAGCTTATGAAAATTTCTTTCTCAATGCTTCCTCAACATTTTTTGTAACGAGCCCGCCAAGCGGACCGCCCAAGCGGGCTAATTCTTTCACGAGTCGCGAGTTCAGGTAAAAATATTCCTTATCGGTTACTATAAAAATTGTTTCCGCTTCGCCCATTTTTTTGTTGGCGATGGCCATCTGGAACTCGTAATCAAAATCAGACATGGCGCGCATGCCGCGGATTATTATACTGGCATTCTTTTTTTTCAGGAAGTTAACAAGCAGGCCGTCGAATGATTCCACTTCCACGTCCAGGTCTTTTGTCGCTTCTTTTATCATTTCTATGCGCTCTGCGGCAGAAAAAATTGGCTGCTTTTTTTCATTTTCCAGCACGGCAATAATCACTTTGTCAAATATTTTCAGCGCGCGCTTTATGACATCCAGATGCCCGTTCGTTATCGGGTCAAAAGTGCCGGGATAGACTGCTGTTTTCATATCGCTCATAATAATTCACTTAATTCTTCTCGAGAAATTTCAGCATCTTTTAAAATTTGCTTGAGTGTTCCCCTATCGAGTGTGTCATGCATTGGTACTGTAAGCGGTTTCTTGATAGGATGGCGCAGATGTACATGGCTGCCCTTCTGGTTTCTGATGTAATAGCCTTTTTTGAGCAGAATTTTAAGCATTTCTTTACCTGAAACGACCGGAAGTTTCATAAATTATCATATAATTTATTTGTGGAAAAGTATTTAACTATGTTTTATTATATATTTTTCTATATATATAATAGTTACAACTAATAAATAATTACAACTTAACCTGCAAAAAAGTCTCTTTTGCTGACTTGTTCTTTATTATTGGTATGCCGTCTTCGGCAAGGCTTTCTATATGAAGTTCTATGGCTTCTTTCATGTTTTTCTTTGCATCTTCTTCTGTTTTTCCCTGTGAAATGCATCCTGGAAGAGCAGGGCATGTAGCAACATAATATCCATCTTCGCCTTTTTCAAGCACTATCTTAAATTTCATATTAATCACAATTAGTTATATTCAGCAATATTTAAAAGGGCTTTCCATATTTCATCAACCTGCTTTTTTGTTTGCGAAATGCTGCTGTTGTCTATAATGTAATCGGCATATTTTATTTTATTTTTTATAGGCATCTGATTTTTCATCCTTCTTAAAATGTCACCCTTCTGAAAGCCTTTTTTCATAAGCCTTTTTATTGCTTCTTTTTTGCTGCATTTTACGATAATCAATGCATCGAGCTTTTTTATCAGCATATCCGATTCTATGAGCAGCGCAGCGTCAATGACAATTGCCTTTTTTTTGTTTTTTGCTATTATTTTGTTTATTTCTTTTCTCACAACAGGATGAATCAATGAATTGAGTTTTCTTAGTTTTACTTTGTCAGAAAAAACTATATCTGCGATTTTTTTTCTGTCGGCTGTAAAAAAAGCTTTTTTTATCTCTTTTTTCTTTTTTTCAAAAACTTGCTTTGCTATTTTGTCCGCGTCAATGATATATGCGCCTTTTTTTGCCAGCATTTTTGCTATGGTTGTCTTTCCTGAGCCGAAAGAGCCTGTTATTCCGATTAGCATAAGATTGGTTGGGGGAAAAATCTTATATAATGAAACAACAAAACAAATGATATGGCAAAGAAAACATGGTATGATTTTTTCAGCGAGAGAGCGAATCCCATGTTCACAAGAAAGGAGTTTCAGGAATACAGGGAAATGGCTAAAAATGACCTGAAAATATACGGCAAATACCTGAAAAAAGGCGCAAGGATACTTGACATAGGCTGCGGCATCGGCTGCACGGCAGTTTCTTTGTCTGCTTTGGGCTACAAAGTTACAGGCGTTGATAATGACAGGAAAGTTGTGGAAGCGGCTAAGCAGAACGGCAAAAATTTCGGCAAAGGTATAAAAATTTTGTATGGCGATATATTCGACATAGGCAAAATCTTCAAAGAGGATTCTTTTGATGCGTGCATAAGCGGCGGGGTTCTTGAGCATTTCACTGAAAAGCAAATCAGAAATATAGTAAAGCTGCAATTAAAATTAGCGCCAACAGTCCTTGCAGACATGCCTGTAAAAACAAAGGCGACATTGAAGCATTATGGGATAACAGAAAAAAATAATGCAAATAATGTCTCACCCGATGGCATATACAGGAACCTATGGACAGAAGATTACTGGGTAAATCACGTATTGAAGGGCTTTGATGTTTTTTATCATGTTGTGAAAAGAAGCCATCCGTCAATAGGAAATTTTGACATTCTTTTTGTGGGAATAAAAAGATAATCAGGCAAAAAAATCATAAAAATGGTGCTTAGTTATAAATATCATAACTTATAAGTAATAAAATAATATAAAGATTTATAAAGATTTCTTTCATATTCATTTATATGCCGCTGGAAATGAAGTTGTATTTAAAATTGGAACAACAGCTAAAGCTGTCGCAAAAGATAGAGTTTTCGAATTTTCTGTCAGTTCCGGATGAAGTCCTAAGTACTGTACTTGGGGCAATTTCATTCAATCCTGACAACACGGAATCAATTCTTCGGGAAGAAAGAAAAAAGCACATCAACAGAAAATCCGGAGTTAATGTGCTTTATCCTTCATTAAACCCGTTGAACGGAAACCCTGACTATAGAAGGGGCGGCATTATAGTTAATCCTGATTTAAGGGCTATTGAAGGCTATCTGGAAAATTATAAAATAAATGTAGCGCCTGATGTGACTTATATAGGAAGAAAGAACCTAAAACCTGAGGTGGTTTTTTCAGACCATATCAAAGGCCCTTCAATGATGATATCCCTTGAATTAGAAAAAACAAAATACCCCGAAACTGTAAAATTGATGAATAATTTAAGAAGGTTTGATGAATGGAAAAGGTCAAAATTAAGGGAAATCTACATAATCCTTGGCGATGCCCAAAGAGATTTTTTTGATGATTTTGATAGGACAAAATGCAAGATTCTTAACATGGAGAACTTGGCAGATGAAACAGATATTTCGTGGGGTACGGCTTCAAGGATAATGTCCAATAGGTATGTTGAAGTCAGAAGCGTTTCAGGCGACCAGAAATATTTTCAATCCAAAGAACTTCTGGTGACAAAGGATGAGCTAAAAAAATATATTGTTTTGCCTAAAATAAATGAGTTATTAAGGGAAGAATTTGAAAAAGGAGCGGCTTATTCTGACAAAAAAATTATCCGAAGGGCTGATATAGAACTATCAAGAAGAGCTTTGGTAAAATACAGAAAAGAATTTGGAATACCTAATTCTTTGGAAAGAGACAAGGCTTATAAAAATGGCGATATGCTTGAGCCTTACAAATTTTAGGTAGTTTATAAAAAAATGAAACCAGATAAACTTTTTAAACTATCCCATAAATGTAATTGTGAGATTTATGGCGAAAAAAGTCAAGAATGCAAAGAAGGAAGAAAAACCAGAGAAAAAAGTAGACGAAAAAAGCGAGAAATTAAGGAAGAAAAAACTGGAGATAGCCAACAAATTCAAGGACGAAATATGCAAGAAATACAAGGATTTCGTCAAGGCAGTCGTGATTTTTGGCTCGTTCACGCGCGGCGATTTCCACGAAAAAAGCGATATTGATTTATTGGTGGTGATAGACGACACCATCGCTCGTTTTTCCCCGGAGATGAAGGAGAATTTTGATGATAATCTGCATGAAATAGGCAAAAAGATATCCGAAGATATCACTGTCCAGCCGGCATGGACGCTGACAGAGTTCTGGGAAATGGCGAGGATAGGGCATCCTTTGCTTTACACTATTGTCCGCGACGGGTGGGCATTGTATGACACGGGCTTTTTTATTCCTATCAGAAAGCTGCTGGAAATGGGACGAATACCGACAACTCTGGAAGCGGTGGAAAAATTCATGGAAACCGCGCCGCAAAAGATAAACAGAGTAGAGACAGCAAAGCTGTATATGATAGCAGAGGACCTTTATTATGCAATGTTGAATTCATCACAGGCTATATTAATGTACATGGGCGAGAGCCCGCCGTCGCCGAAGCACACGCCTGCTGAGGTAAAAGAGCATCTTATTGATGGCGATTTATTGGAGCAGGAATATCTCAATGACCTTCAGAGCGTTATTGACTTCAGAAAGGGCGTTGAGCATAAAGACATAAAGGAAATAACAGGGCCTGACCTTGACGAGATGATTAAAAAAGCAAAGAAATTTGTCAATCGCATGGAGCAGCTGCTGATGCAGCTGCAGAAGAAGAAAAAAGAGACAATTGTGACGAAAAACTACGAGGTGATGATAAAGGCGGCTGTGACTGCGCTGAAGAAAATAGATAGGCTACCGCCTGACCCGAAAGACCTGCCAAATGCCATAAAAAATGACCTCATAGACAAGGGCATGATCAATCCTTACTTCTCTGATATATTCAGGAAAGTCATCACGATGAGAAAAATGCTTGACGATGACAAGGTAAACGAGATACCGCAGAAAGATATTGAGCTAACGCGCGAATATGTAAGGCGTTTCGTGAGGGATTTGACGCCTTTGATTGAATCAAAGGAAAAGGCCAAAAAGAAAAAGTAATATCACAGATTAATCATTTCATTAAAAACTTTTTTATAGAGTTTTCTTACTATTTCAGCCTGTTTCTTTCCTTCAGATGCATAGTTATCAAGCCCTGGGGAGGCATTGACTTCAAGTATGCTGTAGTCTGCCTGCGGGTCTCCCAAGTCAGAGCATGCAATGTCAACCCCGCATAATTTTAATCCCATTTCATATGTTATTTTTATGCACAAATCTTTCCAATGCTGATGGATTCGGTTGCTGTAATCTTCAGATTCCCCACCCAAAGAAAGATTGGACACATCGAGCAATAAAACATTTTTATTAAATGCCGGGATACTTTCTAAATTCATATTAAGCTTACCGAGTTTATTTTTAATTCCCTTATATTCAACATCAATGATTGTGTCCCTTCCCTGAACATTGTATGCTTTCTGTTTTTGGCGAAGAAGCTCCCCTATGGTTGAAATCCCATCACCAACAACATAAAGGGGCTTTCTGAGATAACAGGAAATCATTTCATCCTTTAAAATTACAATCCTATAATCCGGCATATTTATTGCCTCTTCAAGTAAGAGTATATTTTCCTCTCTTTCACGAAATTCATTGATTGCTATTTTAAGGTCGTTCCAATCTTCGCATTTTTTTATTCCCCTACCCTGCGACCCAAAATTCGGCTTTGCATAGCAAGGATAACCGAATGTGGACGATACCAAATTATCCGCTTCTTCTATTGTCTTGTATGACACGGATTCATGTTTTGAAAGGGTTTTTGATATTTTTTTGATGTATTCAGGCATTAAGATAATTTCTCCCCGTGGAGTTTTGTATCCAAGTTCATTCAGAAAGAATTTTGTATAGCCCTTGTCATTGGAAATTTCAGAGGCACCAAGACTGTTGACGCCAAGATTCTGGCTCCTGAACATATGAACTCTGCTATTTTTGTATTCTATGCGCCCCACAAACCCATAGACGGGCTCAATCAGTATGTTCCTGACATTTGAAAGCCTATCTTCATTGAATAAATCAATGAGTATTTTAGTGACAAAAGGATACCAAGGCTTTGCCTCTACACTTTTCATAAACAGAGTAAATATTTTAACTATTTATATTTGATAGGTTTTTGCATATTACCAAAACCTTTTTAAACTTTTTTACTACCAATAAATAATGGATTTTGAATTTTATGTGCATGGGCTGTGGATACTGGGCGCCGTATTCTTCTTCGTGGGCGGAATGATTGCAGGCAATATCGAATGGGTGCAGGGCACCACACAATTCTCATATTGGCTTTCAGCGCTTGTGGGCTTCCTGATGTTTGCCGTCGCAGGCATGTGCTGGATTTCTTCAGCGGTTAATGCACGAGAGGAATTGAGAGGCGACAGGAAATGAGCGATAAAATTGTAGATATTCCTGATGATTATGAGCTCGTACAAAGAGAATCGACTCGTACAGGCATTGTTATATGTTCATCGATAATTTTGAAATTTTATGATATGCACAAAACGGGCAATGCACCTGATGCTAAGCTGATTGACGAAAGCCAGACATTTCTATTGAATGAAATCAAAAAAGGCAACATAGAGCCGTATTTGGGGCTGGGCTTTGCAATACTTTCAGAAGACATGCTCAATGTCACAAGATGGGATAGCGAATACCCGATAGTCCTGAAAAACCAGATATATGGCTATAAAAAAGATTTTGAGAGCGCTGAGCTGCTTGATATAAGAGATGTTGGTTCTTTCTGCATATATGAGCTGGGCATTGTAAATCATGAAAGAAATGCATGGAAAAAGTATTTGGAATCCAAAAGACGTGGTATTGACAAATCCAAATACTTGAATTCTTTTTTTGAAGGGCTTCTGTAAAGGATTTAATGTCAGGAAACTAAATTATCCTCATGAAAAAGCTCTCCGAGAACATGACAATAGCGGTTTCTTTCTTGGCAGGCATCATATTCTACAATGCAGTTGTTTCCCTGCTTTCAGGGCAATATGAAATTGCTTTCATGTCGTTTGTTGCCTTGATTGTAGCTTTTTCGGTTTTGAAATACACAAACTGGGAAGCGAGCATATAGAATCAATGTATAAATAAGACAGAAAATAAATTAATTTATGGAATATAATGTTAAATTAACGCCGACAGCCGAAGAAGACCTTAAAGCATTTAATAAAGAATTGCAGAAACGGTTCATTAAGAAAATAGAAAAACTAAAGTTTTATCCACATATTCATGGCAAACCCCTTCGCGGACCGCTTGCAGGCAGATGGGAAATCAGATTTGAAAAGCGGTGGAGAATAATTTATGTGATAAATGAAAACACAAAAGATGTGGAAATAATATCTATCTGGCATAAAGATGATTTCTAGATGCCTAATTCATTTTTTACCTGTTCCAATGATTTTAATTTCCCTTCTAATATTTCTTTTTCGCCTTTTCTGATTTTCTTCATCGCTTCGGGATTAGATAAAGTTTCTATTGTAGCCAATAAGCTTTCATACTCGTCAGACGAGATCGTTATCCAAGCTGTTTCATGCCTTCCTTTTAAACTCAAATCCTTCATTTTAAGCCACCTATAAATATGATTGAATCTATTGTTTTTATTCTTTTCTATAGGGATATTTTTGTTATAAATTACAGAACTTCCGTCTTCCTTATCTCCAACTGCCCTACAGGATAAATCTTGCTGACATGCCTTTTCAGTTTTTTCTGCAGGTCGCCCTTTATGACAGAATTGATGAAATCCTCGAAGTCCATGTTCTTTGCCTCTTCATCGACCAGAGAAAATACCTTTTTCCTTGCAGCGCTTTTTGTCGCCGTGTTGACGCGCCTAACAAGAGAAAACAACGTCTTGACCTTTATTTTCTTCCCGTCTTTTGTTTCCACGTCCTGGATAACATCCACCCTGCGCATCCTTCGCTGGACCATTCTGTAGACAGTCTCGGTCATCACGCTATGCCCGACAAATTTTGTGTAAACCTTTGAGCCATTTATCTTCTCTACCTGGAACTTTAATTTCACAAAAAACCTTGAGTAATTATTCATAAAGTCCAGAAGGCTCACTTCGATAGTCCTGCCCATGAGCTGATTTGGGTCAGCTGCCAGCGTTTCGTTCACAACCTTCTCGCCAAACATCTTCGGCGAAATTATTTCATACCATTGTTTTTTCAGTGCCATAATATCTTCCTTAAATTAATTAACAACTTTTATAAAGGTTTTTTAAGGCATATGATGAATTATTTTTATGCGATATTCAGAGATTGCCGATATCTATGAAAGGCTGGAGGCAACAACAAAAAAATTAGAGAAAAGGGACATACTGAGCGATTTCTACAGGTCGTGCAGCGACAGCGAATTGCCCAAATCCGTGCTGCTTTCTATGGGTCTTGTGTCAACAACAGAAGAGCTGGGGCTGGCGAAAGAGCTTGTGAAAAGGATAATAGCAAAGTCTTTTGGTGTTGAAGGCAAAAAAATAGAAGAAAAATTCAGAGAATTGGGCGATTTAGGCCTTATAGCTGAATTCTTTGCAAAAAACAAGAGACAGATTTCTTTAGGAAAAAAAGAGCTGACAATAAGTATGGTTTTTGAAAATCTGAATAAACTGCCTGGTATTACAGGAACGGGCAGTCAGGACAAAAAAATTTTGATTGTTACAGAGCTGCTTGCTGCTGCAACCCCAAAAGAGGCAAAGTATATTGTCAGGGCTGTTTTGGGCGATATGCGCATAGGCGTTGCCGCAGGCGTTGTCCGCAACGCTATAGCAAAGGCATTTGAGAAAGAGACGAAGGACATAGAAAAACTTTACGATGTTACGGGCGATTTCGGCATTGTGGCAGAGCTCGCAAAAAAGGGAAAAATGAAGGCAGTTGTCATGGTTAATAGCCCCGTAAGAGTTATGCTGGCTGACAGGGCGAAGGATTTGAAGGAAGCAATGGATGAATTTCAAGAAGCGGCAATAGAAAAAAAATACGACGGGCTTCGTTTGCAGATACATAAAGATGGAAATAGCATCAAAATATTTTCGCGAAGGCTTGACGAAGTCACAAGGCAGTTTCCGGAAATAGCAGAATGGAGCAGAGATAATCTGGCAGCAAAACAGTGCATTGTCGAAGGAGAGGCAATAGCCATAGACAAGGAGGGCAGGCCAAAGCCGTTCCAGATTTTGTCAAGGCGCATACAGAGAAAATATGACATAGAGAAAACAGCAAAAGAAATACCCGTGCAGGTCAATTTGTTTGACTTGATTTATTTCAACGGTTCTTTCATGGATAAGCCATTAAAGGAAAGATGGAATAAGCTGAAGGAAATATTAAATGAGACAAAGAGGTTTCGCTTGGCCGACCATATAGAAACAAAAGACATAGAAAAAGCAGACAGATTTTATAAAGAGTCTTTATCAGAGGGACAGGAAGGTGTCATAGTAAAAAACCTTTCAGCGCCATACCAGCCTGGCAAGCGAGT
>DATDUE010000010.1:0-2209 GCA_035290505.1 archaeon
TATCATGAAGCAGTGCTGCAACCCTGACTTTTTCTGTGTCAATCTCAACTCCCTCTGCATTAAGCTTTTTAGCAATATCATAAGCAAGGTTAGAAACAGCTTTGCAATGGCCTATAATATTCTTTTTATTGTCAGGAAATGTTCTTTGCAGCAGTTCAAGAGCTTCTTCGTAGTTCATGGAAAATTAAATGAATAACAATATTTTAAAACTTATATCCTCTTTTTTCAAAGATGTTTTTCATTTTTAATGAGTCTTTCCAAGTTATAGGGCTTTCTGATATTATCGTGCAGCCTATTTTGCTCCGCAAAATAGATTCTGCAAACACTGCAAAATCAGGCTTTTCATCAAGGACAAGATGCGACAGCTCGCCTTTTTCCGAATATTTTATGTTTGAGAAATGAAAATGATAATTTTTTTCCTTTATCTTTCTTATTTCCTCAAATACTTCATCATAATCAATCCTGCCCATGCCCTTTGCATAAAGGTGGGCGATATCTGTGCAGAGCGAGCATTTCGCTTCTTTAGCAATATTTATTATCTCATCCAGCGTTCCGAAAGCCGAGTGCTTGCCTGACGTTTCGGGCGCTAGCGAAACGCGCCACTTATTTTCTTTTATTGTTTTCTGCATTTCTTCTATCGCATCCTTTATCATCTCATATGTTTCTTCTTTGCTGCGTTGTCCGTAATATCCAGGGTGAAAGACGACCCTCTCAGCGCCCATGAGATGCCCGCGTTCGCATGAATCAATAATTCTTTTTTTGCTTGCTTCTATTTTTTTCTTATCCTCAGAAGCCAGATTGATGAAATAAGGCGCATGTATGCTTAAAGCAACTTCATATTTTTTATTTTCTTCCCCGATTTTTTTCGCCAGCTCCAAGCCCATCGCAATGCCGTGCGTGAACTGCACTTCCATTGCCTGCAGCCCGAGCTTTTTTGTAGCTGACAATCCATCCAGCGTGTTTTTCCCGGGCGTGCCTGCTGGACCGAGAAGTATTTGCATGAAATAAATTAAGAAGAAGTGTTTTTATATACTATAGAACAATAAATTTTTGAGTTAGATTTATTGGTAGATAGTAATGGATAAAATGACATCCTTTGTTGTTACCACCACATAAATGTGGTGGTTTCTTTGTGGATGTCTTTCAAAGTTCCTGTCTTCATCCTACACATAAATGTGTAGGTTTTCAGGAACTTCAAAATAATAAAATTAAGCAGAAGGTATATAGAGCAGCTTGCTGCAATAGATTTTGAATCAGAACACCAAAATTCATCTAAACATGTAAGTAGAAAAGATATGAAAAGGAAAATTAAAAATCGTTTTGATGAAGGTCATGAACTTTTCTTTGGATACAGACAGGATAATGAATTAGTTGGATATGTAACCCTAAAACCATTTTTTCCTGGCTATAAACATTGTGAGATTTATTGGCTTGCAGTAAAAAAGAAATGTCAAGGACAAGGAATTGGTACTAAATTAATGAGATTTATTGAAAAATATGCAAAGAAAAATGGTTTTAGAAAAGTCTGTCTATATACAGGTCAGAATATGAAACTCACGAAAAAATTTTATGAGAAAATAGGATACAAATTAGTTAACAAGTTCCCTAGATACTATGGTTATCCAACTGGAAACACTACTGCCATTCTATATGCAAAAGAAATATGAATTATTTTTATGCTAAGAACTTCATCACCAACACTAAAGCCGTAAAGCCCACAGAAATATAAACAACCGCATGCGGCTTGAGCTTTATCCCGCCTTCCACTTCAAAATACCTTATCAAGCCTGCTGTCGATTGCGGCATGTAATTTTTTTTCTCTGCCATGATTATCGCTAACAATTTATTGAACAAAACTTAAAAAGGTTTATCATTCGTAACATTTCAGCTTTTTTTCTATGTCAACTTTGAAATGCCTTTTTATCGGCTCAAATATCTCTGGGTTTTTCCTGTACATCTGAAGAAGGGTTTTGCCGACTTTTTTATACCCTTCATCGGGCAGCTGCGAAAGCGGCGGCCTTACATAGGGCTCATCAATCATCCCGAGCATATGCATGGCGACATGCGTAGAAATCGGGTTCTTGTATGAATCATTCTCTATCACATATTCTTTTTTGCCTATTTTCATTCTTGTATTCAGTTTCATTCCTATTATTTCATTGAACGGCCTGATTTTTTCGTCAATTTTCTTTGCATTCTCATAATCCTT
>DATDUE010000011.1:0-14959 GCA_035290505.1 archaeon
ACAATATTACCGAGCTCGAAAAAAAAGGTATAAATACAACTGAAATGAAAAATCTGCTTAATTCAATTAAAGAAAAACTAAATCAGACAAATACGCTTATTTCTTCAAGTGATTTTTATGCAGCATCGCAAGTGCTTTCAGAAGTCAGCAGTTTGATTGAGAATCTTAAAGCCAAAATACAATCGCCGCCGCAAAAGCCATCTACAGGCTTTGATTTCACAATAATAATTATAGTTGGAGTTATAGCTGGCATAGCTGTCGTTGTTTTCTATCTTTTCTGGCCTTCAGAAGAAGAAGGTTTTATGCCAAAAAAAGGCTGGTTCAAAAAGAAAAACGAAGAGGAAAAAATCCTCAAAAAACTGAAAAAAAAGAAGGAAGATGATAAATTCGAGTATAAATATAAAAAATGATATCATCCGCATTATTGCTAAATAAATATAGGATTTTTACTATAGATATCTTTCAAAGCCCTGTATAAATGATTTTTAGAAATTTAAAATATTTATTTAATTCCACAGTCGTTTTTTGTTACTGTCTTGCAAATCCTGCAGAAATCATCTATATCAAGCTTATTGCTGCATATATCGTCGCAAAGGAATTTTATTTCATTATTATCTATTTTTATTTTGTTTATACCCCTCAGCTGTTTTGTGTATTGCGAAACAGCTGGCTGGCTCACGCCAAGCTTTTTTGCAATGTCTGTCTGGCTCAATCCCCTACCCATAAGCTCGATGGCTATCATGGCTCGCAGAGAAGGTAGCATGTCCTTTACCATTACTTCGCATTTTGTTTTCATTAAAGAACCTTTTAACAAAAACTTTAAGAATTTAATCATACCGCTTTTCTTCTATCAGGCTATTTATAGTTATAAGTATTTTTGCCCCGAGCGTGAAAAGAATTATTGACAGAATAACCATAAAAGACGGCAGCCAGAACTTGATGCTTATAGCAGATGCTATTGAGCCGCTAAAAAAATCAAGTATTATGGATATGAAAAGCCCGCTTTCAAGAATAGCCATCACTATATTGAATTTGAGCAGGATTTTGAAGAAATATCTCATATGACCCTTCAGTCTTGATTTCAATACTTTTATTTTATAGGCATACAGTATTGTAAAATTCCATACAACAATAAGCCCAAGAACTGAAATTATAAAATTAAAAATTATTATATCTTCAATTACCATGTTGAGCAGCATGCTATAATTTGAATAAGCCAAAATTTAAAGCTAATCCCATTTTTTCCTGAGAATATTGCTATCAATTTCTATAAGCTCGTGATTGCTCAGAATATTTGCCCACTCATCTATCTGCGTTATATGAACGCCGAACGCCCTTTCGGCATCGGATTTTTTCACTTTTCCATTCCTTACAACCATTTCAAACAATTCATCTATAGATGCTTGTTTGGGCTTGAATTCTGGTTCTGGTATTTCTTTTGTGTTAATCTGCTTTTCTTTTTTTATTTCTTTTTTATTCTCTTCTACAAGCCCTTCTGATGCAACTGCTTTTATCAAATCAAATGTTTCTTTAGCCTCATTTTTTACAGCTGTTGCGACCGCTTGCCCAGGCAGCTTTCTTATTAGTTCTTTGTATTTTTCTATCATAAGGTAGTGCTCTTTTTCAATATCCCTCTTTTCCCTGTGCACTTTCTTTATTATCTCCATATTTGTCTTGAAGTAATCTTCAAGCCGCTGGTTATCCCTTTCCATTTTTCTTTCCAATTCGTTGATCCTTCTTTCCAGTTCTCTTATTTTTATGTCTTTTAACATGACACCACGAATTATATATATAGAGACAATAATTATTTATGGAGAATATTTTCAAAAGGATAAAATCCCTTCAGATTCAGGGCGCGACTGCCATAGCAGCAGAGTCATTGAAATACCTGAAAAAATTCTCGGCAAAAAATGGCTTTGGAAAAAAATTTGATGCTGAATGCAAGCGGCTTTTAGCAGTCAGAAAAACAGCCGTTGTTTTGCATAATGTTTTGGAAGAGCTGAAAAAAGAAAAATCGGCAAAAAAGATAGATGAGCTTTTGGAAAGGCTTCAAAAAAACAAGGAAAAAATAGCATTTAACGGAAGAAGTCTCATCAAAAAAAACTATTCTGTGCATACACACTGCCATTCTACGGAGGCATTAGCTGTAATAAAGGAAGCTGCAAAAACAAAAAAATTTGCAGTTGTTGTCGACGAGACCCGCCCGAAGGGTCAGGGCATAAAGACGGCAAAGGAACTGGCAAAAATAAGGAACATAAAAGTTACACTCATCATAGATGATGCGGCGTGGAATACTGTCCAAAACGATGACATTGTTATTGTCGGCGCAGATGCTTTGCGAAAGGAGGGGCTTGTTAATAAAATAGGCACGCATATGCTTGCTGTTATAGCAAAAGAAAAAGGTATCCCATTCTATGTGGCAGCCGACACATTTCGTTTGGACCGCAGGAAAAAAATAGAGATAGAGGAGCGACCCCCAGAAGAAATACACAAAAAAATAAAAGGTGTGAAAATAAAGAACCCTGCCTTTGACATCACGCCTTGGAAATATGTAATGACTGTTATAACAGAAAAAGGCATAAAGAAGCCGAAAAATATCGTGAAGATGATAATCAAAAAATGATTTTTGTCGGCGGAATATATGTCTTTTGACATATATTCCTACAATTAGCATTACCATCGAAGACGGTAATGCTCACGACAAAAATCATAATGAGGATGATAAAATTATGAAATTAAAGCTAAGGGTAAGAACGCTTGACCTGGATGCCGCAGGAAAGACCATAGCAATAATAAACAAGGAAGACGCTTTAGATCTCGGCGTCCGCGCGCTGGAAAGGATTGTGCTTCATAAAAAAAAGAAAAAAATCACAGTCATAGTAAATATCACGCCAAGATTTGTCAAGCCGGGGGAAATAGTTGTTTATAACGAAGTCAAGGAGATACTTGGATTGAAAAACAAGGATATAGTTTTTGCCGAGCCAAGGGAAGAGCTTGTGTCAAAAAAATACATAAGGAAAAAGGTTGAAGGCGGCGAATTAAATTATAATGAAATGAGGTCAATAATCGACGATGTCATTGAGAGGGATTTGAATGATTTGGAAATAGCGGCTTTTATAACCGCTTTGCAGATACGAGGATTGTCTGTCAATGAAAATGCTGCCATGGCAAAGGCAATGATTGACACCAGCAAGAAAATAAAATTTTCCGGAGTTGTTGTCGACAAGCATTCGGTTGGCGGAATACCTGGCGACAAGACATCAATGCTTTTTGTGCCAATTGTTGCTGCTTCTGGTTTAACTATCCCAAAAACATCATCCCGTTCAATTACTTCACCAGCTGGCACAGCAGACAGGGTAGAAATTCTGATGCCTGTTGATATTGGCATTGATAAAATAAAAAAAGTTGTAAACAAATGCAATGGCTGCCTTGTGTGGGGAGGTTCTGTTGACCTTGCGCCTGCTGATGATTTGTTCATACAGATAGAACATCCGCTGGATTTTGATCCGCTGCTTCTTCCGTCTGTAATGAGCAAGAAAAAAGTCGTGGACTCAAAATATCTTGTTATTGACATTCCCACAGGACCAGAGGCAAAAATAAAGACAAAAGAAGATGCGGAAAAGCTGGCAAGGGATTTCATTGAGCTTGGAAAAAAATTGGGAATAAAAGTTGATTGCGCTGTCACCCGAGGTGATCAGCCGCTTGGCTATGCAATGGGACCTGCGATGGAAGCAAGAGAGGCATTGGAAAACATTATGAATGTAAAACATAGCCATGATTTGATTGACAAAGTAACATCGCTTGCTGGCCTGCTTTTCAAGATGATAGGAAAGGGAAACAAATACACAGCAGAAAAGCTGCTTTCAAGTGGTGCAGCCGAAAAGAAGCTGAGACAGATAATTGAAGCCCAGGGCGGGAAAGCAGATATTATGCCCGATGACATTCCTTATGCAAAGTATAAAGCAGAAATAAAGGCACCTTATAGTGGCATAGTCGCTGCCATAAGCAATCATGCCCTTGTTGCAGCAGCAAAGGCAGCAGGCGCGCCCAAGGACAAATTAGCTGGCATATTGCTGAACAAAAAAATAGAAGATGGCGTAAAGAAAGGAGAAGTTTTATTCGCTGTCTATGCTGAAAGAAAGCAGAGATTAAAGCAGGCTTTGAAAATAGCAAATGCCGATGCTTTCTCCATTTTCGACCACAAGAAAAAGAAGATGCTGGTGGAAGAAGTAAAGAGATGATTATTATCAACAAAACATTATTTATCATCCTTGATGGCGCGGCTGAGAAGGGAAAAAGCGCTTATTCTATTGCTCGCAAGCCCAATCTTGATTTTCTTGCACAGCACAGCGTCTGCGGGCTCTGGCGCGGTCCTATAGTGCCGAGAGGCTACAACATAAAGAGCCTGTCTGACGTCGCCACTTTAGAGCTGTTAGGCTATTCTTGGCACGAGAATCCGGGGCGCGGTTATTTAGAGGCATTGGGCATTGGGCTGAAGCCTGAAAAAAATGCAATATATCTGAGAGCGAATTTTGCCACGGTGAAAAACGGGAAAATTGTTGATAGAAGAGCAGGCAGGGACGAAAAAGGTTTAGACATGCTCTCAAAAAAACTCAATATGAAAATAGATGGAGTGCAGATAAAATTTCGCCGCAGCGTTGGCCATCGGGGCGTGCTTGTTTTGTCGGGAAAAGGTCTGTCAGCAGCCATAACAGACGGTGATATAGGCAAAAAAACCATCCAGAAAATCTATGCAAAAAATCCAAAAGGCAAAAAAACAGCAAAAATTCTTAATGAATTTCTGAAAAAGTCCAATGAAGTGCTTGGCAGCAGTGGGATAAACAAAAAAAGAAAAATGCCTGCGAATTATATTTTGATAAGGGGGGCAGGCTCAGTGAAAAAAATCGAATCATTCAAAAGCAAGTTTTTTCTGTCAGGATGCTCAATTAGCGGCGTGGGCATTATGTCAGGCATTTCACGATATATAGGCATCGATGTCCTAAAGATAAAAGGTGCCACAGGAAAATTAGATACAAATTTGAAGGCAAAAATTCATGCAGCAATAAATGCCCTGGAAAAATATGATTTTGTCATTTTGCATATCAATGGACTTGATATTTGTGGCCACAGCAAAGATTTTAAAGGAAAGGCAAGGTTTTTGGAGAAGATAGATCGCGATGTATTTTCCCAGATGCTTAAGCTCAAGCATATCAATATAGTAATAGCAAGCGACCATGAGACATCTTCAAAAAGCGGTGAGCACATGTTCGGGCCTGTTCCCATACTGTTATATTCTCCGAAAGGAATAACAAATAAGATAAAGATTTTTGACGAGGTTCACTGCAAAAAAGGTTTTTTTGCGGATAATCCCATGAGGAAGATGATGATGGCGTTCAAGTGATTTTCAGAGGTATCAAATATGTTCGTAACAAAAGCCGACGGCTCCAGAGAAGAATTCAGCGCAGAGAAAATAATAAGGACATGCATGAGGGTAGGCGTAAGCAGGCAAAAAGCCGAGGAAATAGAAAAAAAAATCGAAGCAATAATAAGCGAAGGCATATCCACGCATAAAATCTATGCAATGATAAACGACGAGCTGGACAGGATAAACACTAAATCTTCTTTGCTGTTCAGCCTCAGGGATGCAATAGCAAACCTTGATTCTGTCAGCTTTGAAATATACGCGGGAAAAATACTCAGTGCTCATGGCTATTCATGCAGGTGGAATGTACTGATTAAGGGAGAATATGTCGAGCATCAGGTTGATATTATAGCAAAAAAAGGAAGCGAGATGTTTTTGGTCGAGTGCAAGAAGCACTTCAATCCTCACAGGTTCTGCGGGCTCGGCGTGCTTTTGCAGGTTAACTCAAGGCTTGAAGATATCCAGTCAGGATTCAAAAAAAATAAAAACAAAATAAATTTCACAGGGTGCTGGATTTTCAACAATACAAAATTCTCTGAGCACGCCAAGCAGTATGCGAACGGAAAAAATATACGGCTCACAGGATGGCACTACAGGAATGAGATTGCCTTGGAAAAGATGATAGAGTCAAAAAAGATATACCCAATAACTGCTTTGAAATGCGATATTTCCATACATAGAAAGCTCATGGCCAGCAGGATTGTCTGTGTGCAGGATTTGCTCTCGGCAAACCAGAAAACACTGAACAGCATTGGCGTGAAAAAGGTTGTCTTAAAGCAGGCAAAAGACCTTTTGAAATAATTATATATATTCAGGAAGGCGAATATTTTACAGCCAGAGGGCATCTCAAACTTAGGGCTCTGCCCTAAGCTGTTTCCATCCGGAAACAATTTTGAGCCTAGTTCTGGCTTATTTCACATATTCTGCATATCGCTCTTGATGTCGGCTCGCCGCATCTTTCGCAGTAATTTATTTTTTTTATCGCTTTGCTTATTATCATGGGCATTAGTCTTTCGTAAAATTTTATCATAGAATTTTTCGTGCCGGGATGAAATTTTTCTATTTTGTTTATCATTTTCTTTATATCTTCCCTATGGCTCTTCGCCTTTTTTTCTTTGAAGAGCGGAATTTTCTTTTTTGCATAGTTGAGAATTTCTTTTTCCGAAAAAAATATCATCGGTTTTATCCTTGGAACAAATTTTTTATTTTTTATTATTATTGGGTTTGGGCCCAAACGCTGAAAGCGGGAAAAATCACCGCGGCACATGCTCAATATTATCGAGGCGCATTCATCATCCATGCTATGCCCAACTGCCAGTTTTGTAGCGACTAGCTCTCTTGCTGTCTTGTTAAGGATATACCTGCGGTGAATCTCGCTGTTACCTTTGACAATAATATGATTAACACCGAATTTCTTTGCAATGTTTTTTGAATACCTTGTTTTCTTTTTTTCTTCGTCAATTGTTATCGCAAAAATCTCCATGCCTTTTATCTGCTTTAATAAAAAAAGCATTGTAGCAGAGCTCGTGCCCGAAAGAGCGACAACGACTTTGTCATTTTTTTCAATCAGTTTGTATTTGCCTATTGTTTTGAAGAATTTTTTTTCAAATGAGCTTTTCTTTGAGCTAGTCATATTAACCTTAAAAACAATTGGATAAAAATTATTAAAATGCCGGCGTCGCATAACCTGGTAAAATATTCAGGAAATTGCGCCAGTCTCGAATAACCAAGATAACTGGTGAGCACCGCTCTTGCAGGTTCAAAAAAGCCTTTTTTCTTTAAAAAAGAAAAAAGCCTTGGGAAATAAAGAACCAATGGCTTCGCAATATTAACGTGCGAGGGCTTGTGAAATTCCTGCCGCCGGCGCTTTTTTTTCGTTTTGTTTTGCATTTTTTTCGCACCGCAAACGTAATTTCAGCGTAATTTTTGAAAATAATAATCTTTATATATGAGTTGATGCCAATCTAATAAGAGCGGAGGATACAAATGGCAACAGAGCTTTTGACGATACTGGAAACCCTTGGAGACCAGGCTGTCGGTTTCATACCAGGGCTTGTTGGCGCGGCTATTCTGCTGATAATCGGTCTCATCGTAGGCAAGATAGTAGGCAGGGTGGTAAAGGAAGTTCTGCTCAGGGTAAATCTGGACTATTACGTGACAGAGAACAAGAAGCCAGTAATCTCGCTTGCCGATATGTTTACTGTCATAACACGATGGTGGATATATCTTGCGTTTGTCGCAGCAGCGGTGAGTGTGCTGAGTATATCAGAACTGACGCTGTGGGTAAGGCAGATATTGAACTTCATACCCAACATTGTCGGCGCAGCGCTGATAATTGCAGCAGGCTATGTGATCGCAGAATACATAAAGACGCACATAAAGAAGACAGGCACGCTTCACGGCGCGCTTGTGGCAAAGATACTGACATTCTTTATCTTGTATGTAGCAATCGCCTTGGCACTGCCTGTTCTTGGAATACCGTCAACACTTGTGGGCAACATACTGCTTGTAATAATCGGCTCGCTTGGAGTTGGCATTGCAATTGCGCTTGGCTTGGGCCTGAAGGACGCTGTAGCAGACGTTTCCAAGAGGTATGTAAGAAAGTTAAAGGTTTGATTTTTTCCGCAACACATATTTTTTGAGTGTTGCAGTACTATTTATTTTTAGGTTTAATTTTTTGTTTGATTGGGATGAACCTATATTTTCAAGTTATAATATTTTTTACTTTCGTTTCCGAACGCACATGCCTTGCCTGAACAGAGCGGAAACGAAAGCGGACGCACCCCGCTTTAGCGGGGTGAGGCATCACTTATTCTTTTGGTGTCCTTCAGAAACCATAGGTTTCTGGGGCATCAGAAAGCTTTGCTTTCTGAACAGATGGAAGCACCTTTGGTGCTTCATACGACTTTGAAAGGGATGTATAATGCGGCGAGCGGGATTTCCTCAAATCCAGTCTTTTTGTAATATATTTACATGTTCTTTGGGACATGCAAAGACTTTTCTTACAAGAAAAGGATTTGCTTCGGACCCGCGTTGCCACCTTGGCAAGGTGGTGTCCTACCAGTTTTCCAACCTTTTCCTATTTTTTCTTTTCCCAAGGGTTTTCTTTAGACCATATGAAGTGCTTCGCACTTCGGTCTGTTCAAAAGAAAAGGCTTCTAGACTATCGCCGCATACCATACCAAAATTGCCAAACTGGCAATTTCAATCGGCTTTAAAGTTTTAAATGCTATCAAACATATTTAAATTAATACAGTCAAAATAAAAGTGAGAGCATGTTTTTCAGGAAAGAAAAAAAGGATGATATCAGCGAAATAAAGAATGCTGTGATGAGCGACGATTTGCACGAAGTTGATGATTTTCTGAAGCCCGCGCCAAGGGAAATACAGCGCGAGAGCGGAGCTCCTTTGTTTGTCAAAGTAGAAAAATACAGGGAAGTGCTGACAAGAGTGCAGGAAATGAAGATTTTCGTTTCCGGAGTAAAGCAATTGTTCAATGTTCTTAGTGAGATAGAGTCTGTAAGGGCAGACGCGCTGAAAATATTCAAGGTCACTGTGCAAAGGCTGGAAAACAGCATAGCAGAGATAGATTCTGAGCTGCTGAAGCCCAGGGGGCTTGACCTTGGTGATGTTTCCTATGGCGAGACAGAAGTCAGGCATATTGAGGGCTCGCTGAGCGACCTTCAGAAGCAATTAATGGATCTTCGCAGGGAACTGCAGGAAATGAAGTAAGCATTCAAAAAATCCGCTACTTTTTAAAGTGTTGATAAATAGATAACTTTGTGCGAGGGTAGCCAAGTCAGCACCGATACGAAGTATCGGTTGCCTTGATTGGTCAAAGGCGCAAGATTGAGTAAAAAAGACCAAAGTTCTGAATGAACTTTATATGGTCTAATGATTGCGAAACTCAAGTAACCGAGACATCTTGTCGGTTAGTCCGTTCGTCGGTTCGAATCCGACCCCTCGCACTGTCTTTTTTTAATGCATAAGCAAACATTTATAAATCTTTCCGTTATTCACTTATTAGTGACAATAATGGTTGATGAGTTTATCGCGTTTTTGGTAGCAGGACTGGTTATTTTAGCCGCCTTGCTGGCAATATTCTCGGGCGAAGCCGCTTTTTCTTTTACAGGCCAGGCAAGCTATGACAGGGTTTCTTTGGCATCGGAGAAAAACTTTACAGATACAGTTCTTATCGGAGAGGGGGAAGACGAAATAGGCAATAATATCAATATGGGAGCTTTTTCCGCTGGCTATGAGAAGTCCAGCAAATCCTATAGTCTGGGAAGCGATAACCTTTATAATGGATTATTCTTTGGAACCAAGTCATTAAAGCAGCATATAGATGTGAAAGGCCCTGAAAAATTAATCATAAAATTTGCCGTTAAGGAAGCAAACGGCTACGGGCCATTAATAATAAAGATAAACGGCGCTGTTGTCAGCGAGGATGTATATGCGAAAGGAAATCATGCGGTTTACATAGAAGATGGCCTGCCGGATGAAATGGACATAGAAATAGAGCCCTTTTCTTCATTGTGGAAAACATGGGCACCGAACATTTACGAATTAGAAAATGTGAAAATAGATGCTATAGGGTTTTCTGATGATGATTTTATACAGTATTTTTCCCTTTCGCAGAACGAATATGATAATTTCAAGTCAGGCAAAATAGAGCTGTCTTTTGCAGAAAATTTTGGCAGCATAAAAATAAAGCTCAATGATGACGAGTTTTTCTCAGGACCCGTGCCGGCAAGAAAGACGATATTTTTCAGCAGGGATAAGGTTTTTGTCGGCACAAACAAGCTGACTGTGGAAGGTGAAGAAAAATCGTTCTTTTCAGGCAGCGCCTCTGTGTCCGTATTCCATATCGAGAAAAAGCAGAAATCGGCAAATATACTGTTCAACATAAAGCAGAGCGAGTATGCGAATTTCAAGAGCGGCAAAATATCCTTTAAAGTTGTCGATGTGGCAAAGCCAGGAGCAGTGTCTGTAAAGGTGAAATGGGGCAACAATGTTTTATTCAATCGTTATGAGCCGCTGGAAGAGAAAATATACGAGTTTTCTCTTGACAAGAAAAACATAGCCACAGGTGTGAATTATCTGGTTATTGACTCATTGGATGAATCGACTTTTTATGTGAAGGACATATCTGTGAAAATAGCGGTGTAAGCCATGTTTAAGCTTATAGGTCTGTCTTTTGTCATCGGAATAACCTTTCTGATGACATTTACCTTTGTGTTTGCCTTTTTTTCTCCTGATAAAATGATAATATTGAATATCGACCGTTATGGTGAAGCTAATCTGGAGATGATTATACTTGTTTTGCTCTTTCCTATGGCTGTTTATTATTTTATTCACAGCATAGACAAAGTTTAATCTTTGATTGTTTTAATTAAAAGAATGATGATTTTCGTCGTGAGCATTACTGTCTTTTGACGGTAAT
Organism: archaeon; assembly: GCA_035290505.1. GTDB lineage: Archaea > Aenigmatarchaeota > Aenigmatarchaeia > GW2011-AR5 > DATDUE01 > DATDUE01. Next base: position 10,865 of record DATDUE010000011.1, read on the forward strand.
GCTAGCTGCTAAGGGTATTGTCAAAAGACAATACCCTTTCCGACGAAAATCATACCTGAAGTTAAAACAATCTTAATCTTTTTATCCCATTGATGCCATAATTGCTCATGCATGATGATATTCGGAATCAGATTACTGCTCTGGAAAAAGAGATAGAGAAAACAAAGATGATGCAGAATCTGGGAAAATTACCACTTAATGACGCAAAAACGCAGATAAGGCATCTGGATTCGCGGCTCTTAGCAACAGTAAATAAGCTCCCTGACTATGAAAAGCAGCTCTACATGATAAAGAGGGAGCATGGGCGGATGTAAAATCTTTTTATTGCGGCTTTAACAATTATTCTCAGAGAATTAGGTTAATTAGCAAAAGCTGTAAAAAGGTGTAGTAATGGCAGAAAATGAAAAGGAAATAGAAGAAAAGCTCATAGAAGCAGAAGCAGAAAAAATCGCCAAAGAACTTGATGAAGCCAGAAATCATGCGCAGAAGGAGATAGAAGAAATCAAAGAAGCAAGAAACCGTGTGTCATCAAAAGAATATAAAACCTGCCCTTTTTGCGGCACTTCAAATAATATCAAGTCCACATATTGCAAAAGCTGCGGCAGGGACATTACAAAACAAATAAAGTGCAATAAATGCGGCACTGTAAATCCCGTTGGCTCTAAATTTTGCGGAAATTGCGGAAAAAGCTTTTTTGAAAGCAAAGGTGGGGTAAAATACCATGTTGATGTAATAGGAGATAAAGAAAGCAAAACAGAGAAAATAAAATTGAACGAGGAACAAAAGACAATTCTCAAAATTTTGCAAGAGCTCGGGTATCTTGGAGAAAAAATACCAGTAAGATGGGAAGGCGGAAGCCTTGTCAGGCTTATTGAAGAGGAAGACCAATTGCATATAAATCGTGTTGTTATTGGTATTGGACCTGAAAAAAATAACACCCGATATCCGGTTGACTCGATAAAGTTTGTATATGACAAAAATAACGGGCTTTTGTGTTATTTCTATTCGCCCAAATTAAAATCGCCTAATTACCCGCTAAACAACAAAAAAATAAACGGCTTCATAGATTTTATGTTTTTTGAGAGCCTAAAGGGCAAAGAAATAGAATCAATATTCAGACTGGTGATTTCATCAAGGAGCACATTTGATGCAACAAGACAAAAAGCACCGCCGATGATAAAAGAGCCAAAACTCTCGGGGCCAGCACCAGAAAGAAAATTACTGCCCATATATAATGAGCCAAAACAGTTAACAACAGGCCAAAAGCTTATCACAGAAGGTGAGCCCGGTCCTTATCCAGCAGAAATATTTAAGCCCAAGAAACCCGAAGAGCAAAAGCTTCTACCAGAAGGCAAACCAAAAGGATTGCTTCCTCCAGCAAAGCGGTCTTTTCAAGAGCCAGAAATAAGAAAATGGGCGCAGGAACCGGAAGAAAAATTCACAGTAACAGTCGATTCATGGCCAATGCGAGAGGTTCATGTAGGCGTAGAAAGAAAAATATCAATTACTACCAAACTGCCCCTTAGCGAATTGGAAGGAATTTTAAAAGGGTCATTTACCCAATATGATGCACCAAGAAAAGCATCGCTGATACTTAATATTTTGATTCCGCAATTCATATCAAATCATTTTACAGATGAAAATACAGCAAGAGAATGGCTTAAAAATAATATTACCAGTCAAAACATTAATATTACCGACCCAAATACAGTCGACGATGTTGTTGATAAGATTATAAAATATTACTTCAAAAAACAGTGGAGAACTCTTGACTGGATAAGAGATGAGTGGAATGATGCAACCGAAAATGAACGCAGGAGCGGCGCAGTTCACCCGATAGATTTTAATCTTAGAAGAGAGACTGGATATCTCTATTTCGAGGACTCGAATTTAGTAATAGACAAAAACACATTCACGGTCTTCTATCTCGAAGTTCCTAAAGGAAAATGCAGATTCACCGCAGAAAAAACAGTGAAAATAAAAAATAAAGACGGCACAGAATCACAAGCTACTTTTGAAAAATGGGATATTTATCGTGAGGGTTTTGAGGCTGTTCATCCCAATATCAAAAAAGATGAAAGATATCTCACTTCTTTCAGGCAGGGAGTTATGATGCACTGGGATCCTGAATTAGAAATCGATATTGATGAAAATATCAAAATAGTCGCTTTTTATAAGGCATCTGCTTCTCTTTCCCAAAGGCCTAAAATGCGTTCGCCATATCAGGAAGGTGCTATGGGCGGCTATGGCCGCCGAGGTTATTTGGGAAAAGACTCTGCTGTCGGCGCGCTCGGCACAAACCCCTTCCAGCGTAATCTTGAGAAAGCAAGAATGGAACTGGGAGAAGGTCGCTTTGGTTCTAAAAGGATGAAAATCGGCAAGGAATCGGAATACAAAGGACTGAGCGCTGAGCAAGCAAAAGTAGCCAATTCAAACCCACTTTTCAGGGCAGCGACGAACAAAGGCAAAAGAATACTAAACAAATACGCAAGAGCGGAATATACGAGGATATTTACTCCTTTAAAAAGGGACTATGCAAGCAGAAAAACACAACTTGAGAATCTCAAAAATCAGGCAAAGACTGCAAGAGCACATCTGAGAAGCGTAGTAAGGCAGCAAAGGGGATGGCTGCGTTCCAAGGGGCAGACAGACCATGACCTTGTCAACAGGGCAAATGATTCTCTGCAGCCGGGCGGGAATCTTGAGGGCGACCTCGCTCTTCAGCAGCAAAGAGACACGCTCCAGAACTTCCTCAATGCAAGGGAGAATTTCGAGAAGGATTTCAAGCGCGATCTTGAATCAGCTTCGGCTCATCTGATATCATATCTGACCGAAAAAGCGGAAAATGTGTCAATACAGGTTTCCCGAAGATATAAAATTGCATTGAATTCGGATCTTGAAGGCGCAATCAATGCAGAGCTTAAGAGCTATGCGCAGGAGCTTGCAGAGAACTTCATAGCCCGCGGCAGGACATGGACGCACGCTGTCTCCCGCTTTCTAAGTTCTGTCTCCCGCAGTTCGGCTACCGCCGGCGATATTTGGTACAACATACTTTCCAATATAAAGGAGTTTATACTTGGTCCATGGGTGCTCGGCGCGATTGTCGTTTTATTGCAATTCTTTTTCATTCTGTCCTGGGTAGCGAAGCCCGAGTTCGGGCCCTATTATCTTTTCGTCTGGGTCGCGCCAGCCATTGGCGCCATAGGCGTTTTTGTATTGAATTTCGAATCATTAGAACGCTCGCGGCCGTTTGACTGGCTCACGCATTTGGTAGCAGGCGCGATGATAGCTTACACGACAATAATTTTCCTTGTTGCGCTTGGCTTTGACCCTGCTTATCTGGGATTATTCTGGTTTGCGTTCATATGGTTCATTTTAGCTTGGCTGGTTGGCGCATGGCAGTTCTACCAGAGCGGCGGCTTCCGGGTTGTTCTTACCGTGACAATAGTAATAATGCTCTTCGGCTATGTTGCGCTTGGTCCCTACCATTATGTATGGGACCAGGTAAAGGAGCAGGTGAAAGTGCCATTAAAAATAGCCTACCGGGCAATCAGGGACGCTTTCTATAATGTCTGGCTGCTTGCCACAGACCCGACATCATGGTATGCCCGCCAGCAGGTAGTCAATGTCCGGCCCGAAAAGCCCATATCAATGCCGAAAGGAATCGAGATTGTTAGCTTTGACGCCCTGCCGAGCAGCGTGCCTGCAGAAAGCGAGTTTGCCATGACAGCCATAATAAGGAATGACGGCGACCTGGATGCAGAGATAACAGAAGCAAGAGTCGGCTGCAACAAGTGGTGCGAGGAAAGGGAAGCTGAAGTTCGCTCGCAGCGCACGATATTCAATCCAAGCGGCAATGCCTACTTGCCATCGAATGATATAAGTCAAAAATCCTCACCGCTTTTCGAAAAAGGCATGGGCGATACAATTACGATAAGGCCGTTAAAAGCCATCACCGAATCAGGCAGGTCAGCAGAAGTTCATCTTGCAAAAGTGAACTTTTCGATTGTATACAGGACAAATACAAGCTCTTCATTGTTTGTAGAGGTCATGAATCAAAACGAGATAGACAGGCGCTTCCGCGAAAGCCAGGAT
>DATDUE010000012.1:0-2601 GCA_035290505.1 archaeon
TTGTAAATGTAGGGACTTTTGGATTGGGCAGGGCTATAGAGAAATATGACGAAAAATACGGCGTGAAATTTCTGTCATATGCAGGATGGTGGGTAGACCAGTTTATTCGGAAAGAAATAGACGGGCTTTCTTCCACTGTCAGGGAGCCCATGCATATACATGAAAGGCGAAGAAAAGCGAGAAAGCTTATTCGTCTGGGTTATGAGCAGGAAGAAATCGCCAAAATCCTTAGTATTGATAAAAAAGAATTAGCAGGAATTATTAATTACCAGCAGTTTGTTTCGCTTGACCAAGAATTAAATGGCAATAATAATAATGGTGATCACGGCAATGAAAATGATTTTTATGATATCATGAAAGACGAAAGGGTTGATATTCATAGCGATTACGAAACAAAAGAGCTGAAGCGCTTGCTTGAAGAGATGATAAAGATACTCGATTCGAGAGAGCGGTATATAATTACCCATCGTTATCTTTATGCAGAAAAAACGCTCGAAGATATAGGGGAAGATTTTAATCTGTCAAGGGAGCGCATAAGGCAGATTGAAGAGGTTGCGCTTAGAAAATTGCGCCACGTTTCAAAAAGCAAAAAGCTCAGGGAATTTTATGATAGTCCTCAGCTCTGATTCGTGCTATAAATTCCCCTTCTACCGATGTCGAGGTATGCCAGCAGTTATGGCTTGAATAGGCATTCAATATCTTTAAATATTTTATCACTTATAAGATAAGTGATAAAATGATCGTAATTCCCAAACATGCTATAAAACAAATGAAAAAAAGAGGGATAAGCGACATAGATGTTATTGAAGCCATCGAAAGAGGCGATATTGTAATTGAAGAAGCTAATGGGAGATTTGGCACGAAAAAATACAGCAAAATGAAATGCCTTTTAGATGACATGATCGTAATATGGTTTTTTAACAAAAAAGGCGATAAGGTTGTTGTAACAGCATATTGGAGAGGAAGGAGATTGAAATGAAATTGATATGCAAAAAATGCAAGGAAGAAGCAAAAAAAGTTATAATAAGCAGGTACGAATATCAGAAGAGTATTGTTCTGGAAGATGTGGAAGCATATGAATGCCCGAAATGCCATGAATTCATTTTTACAGAAAAACAAATAGAAAATATTGAAAAAAAAGTGGAAGTTATAAAGTTTCACAAATTCTCATTTGAAAGAAAGCTGACGATTTCGGGACGTTCCCTTGTAATAAATATTCCAGAAGATGTTGTCAGGCACATGAATCTTGCAAAAGGAAAAACAACAAAACTCACGCCTTTAGATGACAAGCACTTTATAGTTGAGGTAGAGTAGGCATTTTAATAACTTTAATTATGATTCGCGCTGAAAATTCTCCTTCCGCCAACATCAACATTTTTATTGTATTTTTTTCCTATTTCTGTCAATTCCTTTAATGGCATTTCTTCTGCGTCGCAGTATTTTATTGAGCATGAAGAACGGACTAAAATACTATCACCCATTATATCAACAGGATATTCTTTGCACACATCCGCGCGGAACGGGCTTTCATGTATTGCGCATTTTCCGTCATCATAATTCGGGCATATGCCAATCATTACATACTTAGAATCTGAACTATCAGGGCTTGTATTATAAATTGGCGTTCCATTCCTCGCTTCCGTGGGGTTTATCACATTATCGGAAAAGTTGTGAATATCCTTATGCTCAACCATTATCCATTTGTTGCAGCATTTTTCGCTGCATTCATCAAGGCAGAAAGGGCTCAGGTAATTGTTTTTCCATTCGTTTATATCTTTTTTCATGTCGTCAAAAGCATCGCTCATAAGACTGCTTCTTTAATCGTGAAATTATTTAAGGGTTTTTGATAAGCTTCAACAATGAAAACCGCCATAATATCTGATGTGCACTCAAATCTGGAAGCATTGGAAGCAGTCATAAAAGACATAGATAAAGAAAAAGTTGATAGAATAATCTCTCTCGGCGACATCGTTGGCTACGGCGCCAATCCAAATGAAGTAATTGATTTATTCATAGAACATGATATAAAATCCGTGAAAGGCAACCACGATGAGGCTGTGCTTAATGAGGAATTGCTGGAATGGTTCAATCCTCATGCACGAGGCGCCATAGAAAAGACAAGAGCGATAATCACTCCATATTCATATGATTATCTGAAAAGCCTGCCGAGTTTTCTTGTCATAAAAGGCGTTCGCTATGTGCATGGCTGCCCGCCGGATTCGTACATAGACTATCTCGGGGAAGATGAAGATGTAAGCCATGCGCAGGCATTCCACAATTTCAGGGAAAAGATATGCTTTGTCGGCCACACACACTGGACAGAAGGAATAAGAGAAAAAAAGATGGAGGTTGAAAGATATCTGATTAAAAAAAGAAAATTCACGGAAAAGACACTTGAGCATGTTACCATAAATTATGGCTATTCGTTTGCTGTCAGAAAAGGCGAGCGATGCATTTTCAACCCTGGAAGTGTCGGCCAGCCAAGGAATGGCTGCGATGCAAAATACTGCATCTTCTACGAAGACGAAAAGGAAATTGAGCCGAGAAAGGTTGAGTATGACATCGGCAAGGCGGCAAAAAAGATAAGAAAAGTCATCGGCG
>DATDUE010000013.1:0-17281 GCA_035290505.1 archaeon
TTGTCCTGCCTGCGCCGTGGCAGACAGAGCCGAAAGCCATCTTTTCGCCGTAATCCGTGCCGCACAGTATGTACGAAGCCGTGCCCATGGTGCCGCCGATAATCACAGGCTGCCCGACACCCCGATAGACTTTTGGTAGGTCTTCGCGGTTCGGGCCGAAAGAGCGCGTCGCACCCTTCCTATGGATATATAATTTTTTCATCTTTCCATTTACTTCATGCTTTTCTATCTTCACCGTGTTATGACCGATGTTATAGAGCATTTTTAATTCCGAGTCCGGAAAAACTTTCTTGAACCCGTTTCGCAAAAAATAAACAATCATCTGGCGGTTTGCAAAGGCATAATTTATGCCGCAGTTCACGGCAGAAAAATATTTTTGCCCCTCTTCTGAATTGATGGGCGCGCAAACAAGCTCTTTTTCCAGAATGGGTATATTATATTTTCTTGATGCTTCTGCCAGCGTTTTCAAATAGTCCGTGCCTATCTGATGTCCTAAGGCACGCGAGCCGCAATGAACCGAGATAATTATTTCGTCTTTTCCAAGCCCGAATTTTTTCGCTGTCTCTTCATCATATATCTCGTCTATCCGCTGTAATTCCAGATAATGGTTTCCCGAGCCCAGCGTGCCTACCTGCTTTTTTTCCCTTTTCAATGCCTCCTGGCTCACATTTTCCGGTTTGGCATTAGCGACTTTGCCATTTTCTTCTATGAATTGAAGGTCTTCTTCCAGCCCATAGCCATTTTTGACAACCCACTCTGCTCCAGTAACAAGCACTTCATTGACCTGCGAAGCAGTCAAATTCACCTCTCCTCTTGAGCCAAGCCCTGCCGGCACAATGTCAAATAATGTGTTGATTATTTGCTTTATTTTTGGCCTGACTTCATCAAATGTCAGCCCTGTCTTTAATGTTACGATTCCACAGTTGATGTCAAAGCCTACGCCGCCGACAGAAATAATGCCGCCTTCCTCGGGGTCAAAAGCGCCCACGCCGCCTATGGGAAAGCCGTAGCCCCAGTGCGCATCAGGCATGGCTATCGATGCTTTTTGTATGCCTGGCAGTGTAGCCACGTTGCTGACCTGTTCCCATACCTTGTCGTCCATTTCCTTGATGAGCGTCTCGCTGGCAAATATCTTTCCAGGAACTCGCATCTTGCCGCTTTTCGGGATTTCCCATTCAAAATCCTTTATTTTCTTGAATTTCTTCGGATCCATATTTTTACCTCTAAATTGCGAGAAACGAGTGTTTCACGCACATCCTCTGCCAATTTTCTGGCGAAAATTGCCAGTCTCTTGCTTAATGGCGGATGCGTGTGACATATTAAAACAAGACTATTAATAATTACTCTTGTTTTGATATTAAGGAGCACATCTTAAGATGTGCAACTATATTTTCTATAGAATCAGAAGAAATGTATTTAAAGGTTTTAAGTATTTTTCCTATTTCTTATTAGTGGGCTTTGGTGGGATTTGTGATACCTAAAATGTCTATTTTCAAAAACGGGTATGAAAAACTTATAGGAAGGCTAGATAATCTTCTTGATGAAAAAACTTATGATACTGAATATGACAAAGAGGTAACAGAGCTTTTTGAGAAGGCAATAAATAATTACAAAGAATTTGATTTTGACTACTATTTTGAAAAGTGGGGCGAAACAAGAAAAAGGATAAAGAAGCTGTACTGGATATGACTTCTTCCCAGACAGATTATAAAGTTATGATAACACACTATAAAACGGCATTATCATAACCAAAGTTATGATAATCTCATGTTATGCTCAATGTTTTTATATTCACTTATATCATTTCGTGACTGACTCGCGATATTATCAACAAGAAAAAAGATTAGATTTTAACTCCAATTTCATAAGAGTTTAATATCTTAACTCTCCGATTGTTTCAAATTTTATCTGATTTAATTGTAAATTTTTCCTCCATTTCTCCAATTTGGCTTTTGTTTCCGCTGAAAGATATTTTCCTTCTTGTTCTCTTGTCATGACATCATTTTGCCTTTCTGACCATCCAAAAACAGCGTAATTTCTTATATGTTTATCTTCACCAGGGAGACTTTCTGCTAGTTCTACTGAAAGATTAAGATATGCATCTTTTCTGGTAAGAACTCCAACTGTTGAAACCCAAGAGGGGTCATTTGTTTTCCCCTGAGCTGTGTTATACAATCTTTGCAAATAATCAGAACCATATCTTTGGAGTAATTTCTTATCAAAATCTTCCCAAAACTCAAGCAAACCTCTCTTAGCTACCTCGGCTAATTTCTTTAAACTACTCATATCATCTGGCATAAAACGACTTTAACCATTAAAGATTTAAGCCTAAACCTCAATCGCCGCTCGTCAGTCACGTTTTCCATATTGGTTCATTAAAAACACTCTTCACTTCGTTCGTCCTCATTTCATTCGGAGAGCATAACAACGGCTTTAAGGCTCACAAAATATATTATCAGAAATCTTGTTTGTTTGCCCAAATTCATACTTGATATTATAGAAAATCTAGGCACGAACTTCTCAAAGCCGCATACGTTCAACGAAATTCAGGCGGCTCGCTAAATTAATAATTTAGAAATTTGAAAATATTTCTTTATTTAACTGATGCTTCTTTGTTCAGAATACAATTTTACCCGTACTTTTAACACCATACCCTTCTACATAAGCTATAGCTAATTCTACAATTTTACTTATCCTTCTTCCTCCTCGTATGTATTCTGGATAATATTTTGAAATATTTTCTCCAATGTGATTTTTATTTTCCCTTGGGAGAACAAATCCAATATTAGATTGTTTCCGATACAAAATACCTATATCCCAATCTTCAGTATTTCCAATTCTGGGATCTATTACTTCGAATTCATAGTGATTATCTTTAGCTATATTTTCAAATTCAGATTTTCTTTGATTGCCATGCTGTTTCCATATTTCAGTTATTTTATAAGATTCTGTATTTACTATATCTGGATTTCTATAAACTACCTTCAACGAGCCTTTTGTATCTTTTGTTAGAAGTTCTTCTAAATCATTCCAATCTATTCCCTTTAGTATTTTCTCTATATTTTCTTTGGAAATCATTTTTATTACCTTTTTTATTATATATCATAACTAGTATATAAAGCTTTCGGTTATTTACTACTACTTAAAGACAACATTATAAGACGCTCGCCACCTGAACTCTGCGGATTTGTTTCACAAATCCTTGCCTCACTGCGTTCGGTCGTTGAACAGCCGTTTTACATAAAATCTGCGAAATTTCCCCAAATTCGCCTATGGCGAACTTCTCTTAATCGCATACGTTAGTTACAATTTGCAGGCTCACTATTTTAATCTGAAGAATAGAATTTTCTACCATTAAATTCCCAAATTGCTTTATCTATTGAGGAAAATTCTCCTTCACTACCAAAACCAGGGCCGGGATAAATTATTTTGAGCTTCGCCCTCTACCCAAATAAATCTTTAGGCTGACTTCGTAAAACCCGTTTTAAATCAACTCCCTTTTCGAGCATCGTTGCACCAAAAATTCAGCATTTCAAATTTTCAATTCCCTGTCCTGCACATAGGGCAGATTATTATTTATCGCTATTTCTGCTTTCGCGAGTTCCTCGCCAATGTATGCCCAGTGCTCGCTCATAGAAATAGCCTCGTTCTTCGCGAGATGTCTGTAGATCTCTTCAGCTGTTTTGCCTCGATATATTTGCAGCTTGCTGCCGTCCGGCGAATAATGTGTGACAATTATCTCTTTATTTTCTATCTGCACAAGAAAATTCCCCTTAGGGTCAAGCATTAAATCCTGCGGCTTATCATATTCTTCAAGTATTTTTCTTGCCTTTTCCCAGTTGCGGTCGTAAATGTGCGCGCTTGACGAGATTGTTGTTAATGAGCCTGTTTGCAAACCAATCCCATCAGCTATTTCTTTCTGTATTTTTTTCAGCGCGAAAGCGTTCTGCGGCCATGCGCCGAACATGTCGTTGCTGCGTATGTAGGACGTAAGGAATAATTTTCCTTCTTGCACAAGCCCTTGCAATAAAATCCAGCAGGGCGGGTGCTCGCTGTGAAAATCTTCTTTAACGTTCCACGTAACAGCCATCGCCCTTCGCGTATAATTGGTTTTTTTCAGGTCTTCAATCATCTTTTTTATCTGGTCATAGCCTTCATGATTGCGAAATCTCTGACCATAAGTATAGCTCGTGCCTTCTATTTTATTTGCGCTCATGACCTGCGGATAATAATCTTCCAAATCCGCTTCTGAAAAAGCAAAATATGGCTCATGCTTTCCTTCTTCCTCAACAACAGCCATCAGGTTAAGCAGCTCCTTCTGCTCGCCGCCGTATTCTGTTTTTTTTGTCGCGCCGAAGTGCATTATGTTTCTTAGAATGCTTAGCCATGCATCACCTATGCTGCCGCGCACAACAAAGCCGGAAGAATGCGAAGGAAACGCATCCTCGCACTTCGGCTCTGATGCTTTCAAAATTATCGGCTCGGAAAATGGCTGAAGCCTTTTAAGCGATGAAATTTTCCTGTCTATTTCTTCGCTGTCAGAGCCGCGCATGTCTATAACAGAAACATTTTTTCTTATCAAATCAGCATACGGCTTTATTTCTTCTTCCACTATATCTTTTCCATTAAAAAAATCAATAAGATGCTCGCCGCTTTTTGACAGGTCTGCCCCGCATAAAACAATGTATCTTATGTTAGGATTTGATAAAATGTTCCTAACCATATAATTTATGCCGTCGTTGAAATACAGATTGCCTGCTATGGCAAAATCATTTTTTATGTTTTTTGTTATCTTTTCAGTTTCAGTCCACAGCGTGCATAGGGCAACATTGCTTTGCGGATTCCTGACTTCTGTTGTTTCCCTGAAATAGAGCGGCCATTGCATGAGGAATAATGAACAAATAAATTTTATAAAGCCGCTGATTGTATTTTTCTTTTGTCTTCCATTTCTGACAGCTTTGAAATAATCTTTCCCAGCTTAACTTCATCGACGTTTTTCAAATCAGGAGAGCTTCTTGAAAAATAATTCACGGGACAGATTGTTTCAGGATTTAATTGTGGAATAAGAGGCTCAAGAAATTCGTAAAGACAGGGGTCGCTCCAGTCAATTGCATAGGATACGGGTATATTCAAATCAAGCCCAAAATCTTCGGTAAATAAAACACCCCGACGGGGTCCGCTCCTGTTTCCTCCCCTTTCAATAATCCTGTAAAGAACATGCTGATTGATGTCACTGTCCATCAAATCACGCCTAAAATCTCCATATACGCTCAAATTTTTAAAAATATCCCATGTGAATATTTTCTGCGCTTCTTCTGTTCTTTGCTTTTCGGTTTCTCTCCAATGGCTATAATAAACAGAAGGCCATCTTAATTCAGAATAAACAGCTTTTGATTCGATGAAATTTTTCAAGTATTTAGGAATATGATAATTGCCGATATCCGTATAAACATGGACTTTTTTCAAGGCTTTTTCATATTTATCAATAAAATTATCAACTTTATGGTTCAGGTCATATTTCTTGAATTTTGAATCCAGCATGATTTTTTAATATCAGCAATCTTTATAAAGAATCAGCAGCAACCCTCGACCATCCCTCAAGATTTAACTTCTTTGCTTCTTCTATATCAACCATGCCAAAATCTTCAAGACTTTTTTCTTCCTTTATTTTAATTTCATCAGCTTCGGCTATATACAAAACGCCGAAATGGACTTTATCCACAGGCGTTGCTTCAAGATTAATGAAGCCGTGCGGGGCGATTTTTTTTATTTCTGCCTCGACTTCTTCATCAATCTCTCTCTTCATCCCTGCTTCCAAGCTGCCATCCAAATCATTAACATGCCCGCCCACGCCGATTGTGTAAAGGTTATGCAGTCTTTTTTCGCCGGCAATTCTTTTCATCAAAAAGACTTTGTTATTATTGATGAATACTATATAAGGAATTATCTGCTTGAGCGAAGAATCATTCTCCACGAGGCTGCGCGGCACGAATTGCCCATGCTCATTAATTATCTTGAGGAGATTTTCATTGCCTTCTATAGGCATGAAGCCTTCAAAATGTTTTTCCAAGAGCTTTGCTCTTTCGACAACAAGGATTTTTTCATCTGACATATCTTTTGTACATCTCCTCGACATTTCTTCTGCTAACATGGTCGTGATATCTGAACCCGCCGCCGAAGCTTTTCGGTATGTGCATTAATTCATGTATAATCACTTTCGTTTTTTCCGCTTCGCTTAAGCGGTCGTATCGCTCTGATATTACTTCAATAACATAATGGGGTTTTATTCCCAGAGCAACTTGCATCACTCTGGGCAGGGCGTAGCACCTTGCTAATGTTCGTCTTGAGGCAGAGCCATGCGAACGAATGCATATTATTCTGGAAAAATCATGCTTCATGCCGAGCTTTTCCGCTACATGAAGCATCTTTTCCTGTATATCTGCGGCGGGATGGTATTTTATCATAAGCCTCGTTCGAGAGTGTCGGCCGAAAGCACCTTCGGTGCTTTATGCGGCTTTCGAACTCGAGACCTCTACCTTACCAAGGTTTAGCGGAAATAAATTCTAGCGCTCTACCAACTGAGCTAACGAGGCATAATTCTTTTATTTAGCTGATATGTTTTTAATACTTCAATGAAAAGATTTCAAGACAATTTCAAATATACAATTTCTTGAACGAGGCTCTATAAAATTCATGGCTTTCATTCGGGTATTTTGCCTTTTATGCGATACAGAAATCTTTATATATTTGTCACTAGTAAATAATTACAATAAAGTGATTGCTATGTATGAAGGGGCAAGGGCTTGCAGGGATTTTGAATTCGAGGAATTTATAATTGAAAGCAAAATCATAGACAGGGAAAACCCAAGCCTAATAAAGCGGATTATCAATGATTTAATATATGAAAGGGCATGCTATCATCAGCTTCTCAAAAACGGCCTGTATGAATTAAGCCAGAACTGCGGCATTGTTAATGTCTCTGAAGAAAAAACTCTGAAATCCTATAAAAAGGGCAAGATATGATTTTTCAGATATCCTTTGGCTCAATTCTTTTTATATCGCCAACTTTGTCAAAATGCCTGTCAAACGACACAATTTCTTTTATGCCAGAAGATTTCATGACAGCGGCAACGAGCGCATCGTCAAAATCCAGCCCGTATTTTTTCATTATGCCGAAAGCGCTGTAAAGCGTTTCGTAAGATGGCGAGCAGACTTCTATGCTTTCCATATTGTCAAGAAAAAGAACAAAGTCAATCATTTTTTCTGCTGAAGATTTATTTTCTATCTGTATCAGGCATGTATATACGATAAAATCTGAAGTCGCGGCTTTTATATGGTTTTTATGAATTCTCGAAAAAAGCCCCTTACATTCTTCGTTTCTTTTATCAGAAAGCATGACTTCAAGGAATATATTTGCATCTATGAAAAACATTATATCATCCTTTTGCCCAAATTTTTGTCGCTTCGTGCTGCAATTCCACGGAGCCTGCTTTTCCTTTTTTTTGTATAGCGCCTTCTATTAATTTCACTGGATCATCCACTTTTTTCAAGAGCTTTTTTTGCCTATCGCTCACCCACTTCGATATTGCGGATTCGCTTGCCTTTCTGATTGAGCCTTTGCCATAGCCGAATTCTTTCATAGCCATCTCCCTGAATTTTTTTTCCAGATTTTCATCTATTTCCAATCTTAGTGACATATGGATATATGTACATATGTAAGTATTTAAGGATTTTGACTGCCTTAAATACCTTCCCCTGTCTAATTTTTATATGGCATACGAAGACGAGAAAAAGCGCTATAAAAAGGAATTTGATAAGGTTTACATATCTGAAAAGAGCACGAAAGACGAGCCAAGACCATTTATTTCTGAACCAAAGATTTACGAAGACAGGGAAAAGACTGAAGTTAAAATCGTAGAGCGAAAAGGAATGCCAAGAATGGAACAGCAGGGTGCTGTTTCTCTTGAAAGGAAAACACCGGAGATAATCGGCTCGCTTTTTGACAGGGTTGATTTTCTTAGGGAAAGGATAGGCGAAATAAGCGGTATACTAGAAGAAAGGAAAAAAATTCATGCTGACATGGTAAAGGAAATCGAGGACGACATCGAGGAAAAGGAAAAGCTGGCTTCTGTGATAACGAATCCGGATGATAGAAGGAATCTGAAATTAGACATATCTATTCTTCGTAGAGACCGCAGGACAGAGGTCCTGCAGTTCTGGAAGGATTTGCTTGAATTACAGACAGAGCTTCGTGAATTGAACGAGCAGTTCATAACAGAATCGAAGATAATGGGACTGTTCAAGAATCTGGGCGGTGAGCAATAGTGGCTATCATGGAAACAAGAGAGCGAATTTTTACTGACGAAATCAAAAAGCTCACGCCGATTCTGGGCGCCGAGACCGTGTCCAACTTAGCCAAATCATACCTTCTCGCAGACGAGGACACGAGAAAACGCATAGTTGAGGTCGTTGACGCAATGAGGGCAGCCGTGGCAACAGACAAGGAGCTGAAAAATTCTATTCTGGTGGAGCCGCCGGAAAGGGGCCTTATAAGCGGTGACATAGAATTGGGAAACATATTATTTGGCAAGAAAAAGCTTTTTCCGTTTTCTATCAAAAGCTCTGACCTGCTTTCTCATATGGGCATTTTCGGCTCTTCGGGCTACGGAAAGACAAATATAGCTTACTGTTTAACAGAGAAACTATCGGAAAAAGGCATTCCTGTGATAATCTTCGATTTCTCAAAAAGGAATTATAAAGACATACTGAACACGAAAATGAAGAAGAATACCTATATTTACACAGTGGGCCGCGACATAGCTCCTTTCAAATTTAATCCATTGAAGCCGCCTGAGGGCGTTCAGCTTTCTCAATGGATGAAGGAATTTGCCGTTGTCTTCGATCACGCATACTGGCTCTTGGGCGGAGGCAGATATATTATTTTGAAAGGGCTGAGCAGTGTTTATGATGCCAAAAACGAGCCAAGAATGAACGACATAAAAGACTGGCTTTTGCAGTATTCAGACACAAAAATGTCTTCCAGAGAAAAAAACTGGGTTGCCACAGCCGAAAGGCCTTTGGAATCTTTATGCTTCAGGGAAATAGGCGAAATATTCAACTGTGATAAAGGAGTGACACCCGATGAGTTCTTCCAGCCGGGAAGGATTACGATACTTGAATTAGATGCCATAGACACGAATGACAAGACATTCCTCATAGAAATAATACTTCAGTGGATAAGGGACTGGCTGCTTGTCAGCGGCGAAAGAGAAAAATTAAAAGGCGTCATAATTTTAGAAGAAGCCCATCATATATTGAACCGCCAGAAAGCAAGCAAATTAGGCTCTGAGACAGTAATAGATTTAGTTTTTCGTGAAGTCCGTGAGCTTGGCTTGGGCGTTGTTTACTTGGATCAACACCCTTCTTTGGTTTCCTATCCTGCATTGGGAAATACATCAACAAACATTTACATGAATCTCGGGCTTGACACAAAACATTCGTCTGACATCCTGGATGCCAGCAATATGCTCGGCTTCGACGAGGACGACAGCAATTTTTTAAGGCAGTTGCCTGTGGGTAACGGGTTTGTTTTGTGCAGGAAATCTTCTTTTCCAAAACCATTCGTCGCTGAGTTCTACCCGATGGATATAAAAAAGGGCTCGGTAAGCGATGAGGAAATCAGGGAACATATGAAAACAAGAATAAAAGAGGAACTGCCCGAGATAAAAGAGCAGGTAAAGAAGACAAAAAAAGAAATAAGGATGGAAGATGTGGATGAATTCGGCTGGAGGATTATGAGTGCTATCGGTCATGGCGACGGTTCTTACACCTCGCAGATATACAAAGCCACCCGCATGTCAGGCACGGTTTTTAACGATAAAGCCGACTTTCTGGCGAACTTAGGCATCCTTGGTTATGAAAGAGGAAAGGCAGGCAGAAACAAGCTCTATTATTACTTCCTGACAGAAGACGGCCAGAAGATATTTGACATGAAGTTCGGCAGGATGGCCACAGAGGAAAGCGCTAATATTGAAAGCCTGCTGCATACGTTCAAACTGGACGGCTGGAATTACGAGGAAAAGAACGGCTTGGTAATATTTGAAAAAGCTGGAAAAAAGTTGGAAATCATGATAGAAACATCCACTGACATAACAAAAATCAGGGAAGACCTCAAAAAAAGCAGGCGGTTTCTTTGCTCTTCGGAGCGCACAAAAAATTCTGTCATAACACAGGCAGCAAAGCGGGTTGGTGAAGGCGACAAGTCAGTCTTGTTTATTGCGACCATAGAAGAATTCGACAAGTCCGGCATTTTCGAGGAAATCGATTTCAACCCAGAATGGGAAAGAACGAAGAATGTTTGAGGCGCATGCTATGCATAAAAATGAGGTAATCAATCTTAAACACGCATAAGAATTCACAACATATCTAGTCATGAGTATTCATTTCATCTTCTTTTTCAAAAGGCTTGATTCCTTTCATCATGCCAAAGCCTGAAACCGCGGGCTTTTCCGCAATGCCTAAATCAATTTCTCTCGCAAAATTATTCAATTCTCTGGCAATATGCGAATTCCTGTTGAACATTTTCTTGTTTAACTATAAACACGATTTACAGATATCAAGAGAAGAATTTGAGTCATATCTTTGAAACTGCACCCCACGCAAACTTTAAATCTTCTTTGAAAATAAATTTATAATGTCTGGGGTCGGCATTCATATTTTTAACTCAGAAAAGGATATTTATTAAGCTTTAACAGGCAATCCAACAACTATATCTTTTATACTTTCTTTTGGCATCCTCTTGGAAACATTTAAAATTTCTATTCTTATTACTTTACCTGTTTTAGTATAATCAATTACCATACCTTCAGCTATTTCTTTGCTAACATCATATTTACCTTCTTGAAATTCTATGTTCATTGCATCTGCTCTTGGGTCATATGTTATTTTCATATATTTCACCTATACCTCTCGGGCTTTGTATAGTATGCTGTGATAATTATATAAACATTGTTTTCTTGTTCATAAATAACTCTTAACAATTTGTTGCCTATGATTTTTTGCGCTATTTTTCTGCCAAAGCTACCTTCTATAACTTTTTCAGGATTAATAATAATGTTTTCTATCAAATTTCTGCTTAGTTTCCTTTCTTTCATATTTTCTTTCGCATGCTCTGTATATTCAATTTTCATAAATCTCTTTATAGAATAGCCTTTAAATCTTCTTCCAAAATAAATTATGCATGAAATATACTGCATTTTCTCATGTTCCTAGATATCAATACATAAAAACAATCATGCCAATTTAATAGACAACTATTGAATTGAAGAACTTTTAAGAGAAAATCAGCAAAAGGCGCGGCAAAACAATAAAAAATCCGCAATGTCTTTTGTGTAGTTAATTCTATCTAAAATTTATGCAAAAAACAGCTAAAACCAATCTTTAATCAGTCTTGGCTGTCTTTGCGAGAAAGGAGGAAAAAATGTTTACTTTAATATTAATTGTTGCCGTCATCCTCATTTTGATAGATGCCACGATTTATAATTGGGGTAGTGGTATATCTGTTCTCGCATATCCAGCATTGATGTTCATATGCATTTTTCCAGCTTTGATGATATGGCTTATTCTAGGCTGGATATCGCCTATCAGCTTTTTTGATTCTTGGGCACTGAGCTTTATTGGTGTGCATACATTGATAGAATATTTTTAAAATTTATTTGAAAGAGCCCCACCTTTAAAAATTGTTTCTGGAAACGAGCGGCGGGGCTTCTTTTCCAGAAAGGAGGGAAAAATGATTGCAGATGTTGAAAAAGCAAAGGAAGAGCTCGAGCATCTTGTGAAAGAGAGAAATTTTTATAAAAGTGCCGTGAAATGGATAGCTGTTTTATTATTTCTGGCATGGGTATTTCTGCGATAAGAAATACGAAAGGAGACTTTATGGAAATATCAGAATATTCTGTAATTGCATCATTCTTCGGCATGTTGTTTATTGTATATCTCAGAGGAAAATATACTCATCTTAGCAGGACCGAAGATATAAGCCACTGGATATGCGGCGCTCTTTCTGTTTTCAATCTCTCGATGGCATTCTATGTAATGACATGATTAAAGAAATGAAAGGAGGTGATTTTATGACATCAATATTAAGTATATTTGTAATTTTGTCTCTGTTGTTTTTGGTGATTTACGGATATTTTCACAAAAATGAAAAAGGCAAAATGGAAAGATTCCTAAAAATTTTATTTGTAGTGAGTTTTACCTTAGGATTGTGCCTGATATTGAATTTTATAATGGGCATGATGCTTTTTCCTTTAGGAGAACTCATTTCCCTGATAGCAAGGGTTACGATAATCATATCTTTTCTGCTTTACACTTTTGCGGAAAATTATGTTATGATTACGCGCCCGGTTTTTACTATCAGAGAAATCAAAGGAATCTTTGAAATGAAAAAATCCATTGCAGGGGCATCATTGATTTTTCTGTTGTTGATTTTAAGTGTTGTTGATTCAACATTCAGCTTGATGCCAAAATATTTGTATTTCCCTGTCTCTTTCTTTGTTCTGTTGACAGGAATGTGTCTTTTGCATAGCAGCATAAATGACGAACCAGAGATTTTCTTAGCTTGACACATCATGGCACGAACAAAGGAGATGATGTGGAACAAAAAGTATATCAAAAATATACCGCAATAAAAAAATGGGGCACAGACAGGATTTTCAGACCTTAAATGTCCAACTCTTTCTCAAGAAAGAAATCAGGCGGCCTGATAGTTTTGTTTGGGAAGGCCAAAGCCCCTTTTCCAAAAAAGCAGGAGCTCCTGTCCAACCATCAAAACTGCAACTAACAAGATGCTTGGGAATCTTCCCCGAAAACAGGGGCTCCTGCGATTTAAAAAACAAAAAAGAAAGAGAGGTGAAAAACGATGGGAAAATTTCATTATAGACCCAATCCAAGTCCTGTTATGTACAAGAAATGGTGTGCAATATGCGAGATGCCGGGTGAACATGACACATGGCAGCATCCAAAAGAATGCACAAGATGCGGAAACCCAAATCATACGAGATGGGAGCATGACCATATGATGGATTGCAAAAAATATGGCAGCACGCCGGGAGTATGCGATTTTTGCCGCAGCAGGGATCATACAACCAAAAACCACAAGACATGCGCCATATGCAAAAGCCACGGTCACAATGCATATGAACATCGTGACTAAAAAATTGTTTTTATCTGGAAGGGAGGTAAAAAAACAATGGCAAAATGTCCTGATTGTGAAAGCATAAAAATTCAAATTTACCCTTTAAATGGTGATATAGGCAATGGAATCTGCAGATACTGTCATGGTTCAGGAAAGGAATCTATGATATTATTTCCTGCTCCAGACTGTTATAACTGTAGTGGTACTGGCATTTGCCAAACATGCGGCGGAACAGGCCAAGTCTAAAAGACTTTAGATTCTAACTTATGGGCGTTTACGAACCTAAAGCCTGTTGTATTGATTTTATTGACAATTAAGTCACTTGAACAATCACAGGCTTTTTTTTCGTTATATTTTAAACTAATAGGGACATATAATGTTTATAAGAATTTTTCGGGCATCATTTATTTTTCATAAAAACAAATAAAGTTAATCGTTGCAAGAATGAATTGTATATTCACTCTTGTTAAACCCCAAGTCTTTCGTATGATATTCTTTTAGTCAACAATGCAGGCGAAAAAACGGTTTTTCGTCTTTGCTGGTTCTTTTGTCAATTTACAACGAAAGGAGCAAATAATGAAGAAAATTCTAATTCTTATGGTTATGTTTTCCTTTGCTGCCGCGGCTTTTGCTGACAATGAACCAGATATTGTTTTCACCAAAATACCGGGCGAAAAGGGCGGTGAACTGGAGGGCATGATTAAAAATTTTGATCATGTCAATAACAGTCTTGTTATCTATACCTACGGGCATTACAGGGATTATGGTATCGGCGTTGATGTATGGAAACTCCAGAAATACAACGGCAGCAAGTTCACAAAAATCAATTCTTTCGGCAGTTTCAAGACAAATGTCCGCTATGGAAAAATGTATTCTGCCCTGCTTGTAAAAAATAATTACAAGCCGAAAAAATTTGTCGGGTGCAGTGCCTTTGATGAAACTTTTGGCAAATGCCTGCCTGACAAGGTTGGCGGCAAAGTTATAAAAGTCAAAGCTGCTTGGGCAAAATGAACGATTGAAAGAAATTAATTATGAAAGGAGCAAGAAATGAAAAAACTGGGAAAATGCTTGATTTTGGCAATAATGGTAATTTTTGCATTGAATACAAGTGCTTTTGCCGAAAACAAGCCATCAATAAAAATTACCAGCGCCTCAAAGTATGGTGACAGGAAAGGCAATGCCAAGGGAAAGGTGACAGGAATTGACACGAAAAAATATGGTGTGGCAGTATACATCAAAGTCAGGGGCGGATGGTGGATCAAGCCTTACTGGAATAACACTGTAACAAAAATCAATAAGAGCGGCAACTGGAAATGCGACATCACGACAGGCGGGGTGGATGAAGAAGCTACTGTTGTTGCTGCCTACCTGATAAAAAAAGAATATAATCCGCCTATTGCAAAAGGAGAGCCGGAAGTTCCTCAGGAAATAGAGAATAATGCTGTTGCCAAGGCAATAGCGATAAGAGGGTGTGGACAGGAACCGACAAAAGCAACTATTATGAGCCCGAAAAATAATGAAACATTCAATTTAGGGGATGATATTGCATTCAAAGGAAAATCATCTTCCAGCGGCTCTGAGCTTGTTTGGACATCTAATCTGGACGGCAAAATAGGCACTGGAGCATCCTTCACTAAAAATGACCTTTCTGTTGGAACACATACTATTACGCTGAAAGCGACAGATTCCTGCGATGTAACAGGCAAAGCCAGAATAAAAATAACAATAACTGCAGCAGAGCCTGAAATTAAATTCACGGCTGTGCCTGCCTATGGAAGCGAGGATAGCCTCAAAGGAACTGTTGATGGTGTAAAGACTGAAGATTATGGTGTGGCTGTTTATATTGAGGTTGAGGATGTATGGTGGACAAAACCAACATATGATTCTCCGCTGACAGACATAAACACAGACAAAAGCTGGGAATGCGACGTTACCACTGGCGGAAATGACAAATACGCAACAAGAATTGCGGCATTCCTTGTTCCGTCATTTTCTGAACAAACAGTCTGCGGTCCGTGTTATGAACTGCCAAATCCGTCTGATGATGTTGCATCAACCGTTGCTGACAGAAGTCTGCCTCAAAAGACAATTTCCTTTTCAGGATACAATTGGAAGGTTAAAAGAAAGGA
This sequence comes from archaeon, assembly GCA_035290505.1. Classification (GTDB taxonomy): domain Archaea; phylum Aenigmatarchaeota; class Aenigmatarchaeia; order GW2011-AR5; family DATDUE01; genus DATDUE01. Next base: position 15,325 of record DATDUE010000013.1, read on the forward strand.
TTTTCCTGCCGGACCTGGCCCGAATTATTTTTCTGACAGTGAAAATGATATATGGGCTGATAATGATGGCATGCACCTGACAATAAAAAATAAAAATGGCATCTGGTATTGCACAGAAGTTATTCTTGATGCCTCCCTGGGCTATGGCACCTATGTTTTTGAGACAAACAGCCGTGTTGACTCAATAGACAAAAATATGGTTATCGGGTTGTTTACATGGGATAAGTCTGCTTATGACAAAAGCTATCGCGAGCTGGATATTGAATATGCGAAATGGGGCAATGCATCTGAAACAACAAATGCCCAGTTTGTTGTCCATCCTTGCAGCACATGCCCGGGATGCGAAAGATGCACCAGATTTAATGTAGATCTGGAGGGCAAAGACAATCACATAACAAATTACCTTGTATGGAGCGCAGGAAAAGTTGAGTTCAGAACATACTATGGAAAATATGACGCAAATGTGATGCCGCCCCTAAGCGCCCTTGCCCATAAATGGAGCTTTACTGAAAATATACCCGAACCAGGAAAGGAGAATGCTAGAATAAACTTCTGGCTCTATGGCGGCAGCGCGCCTGCTTCAGAAAAAGAAATCGTTGTGAGCAATTTTGTGTGGAAGGAAGGCACGCCTGTATGGAATGACGAGCCTGAAACTGGCATCATTGCCGGCACTGTAAAGGATGCTGAAACAACCCAGCCTGTGCCAAATACCACAATTTCTGCCGGAAAATATTCTGCATTAACATCAACAAATGGCTCTTACACCATAACCGATGTTGATGAAGGCTCATATGATGTTACTGCTTCAGCTAAAGGATATGCTTCGCAGACAAAAACAGGCATTGTTGTAAAGGCAAATGAAACAACAACCTGTAATTTTGATATTGTGAAACAATCTCCTGCTATTGAGTTCACTTCTGTTCCTGCGAAAGGCTCAGTTGACAATCTCAAGGGCAAAACAACTGCAGTTGATCCCGACAGTTATGTGGTTGTGGTATACATCAAAGTGTCTGGAGGTTGGTGGGGGCCGAAACCTTATTGGGCAAGTCCCTATACAACAATAAAGTCTGATGGCACTTGGGAGTGTGATATTACAACTGGAGGCTACGATAGCACAGCAACTGATATAATTGCTTTTGTGTTGCCTAAGGGATACAGCACGCCAAACGCATCAGGCTCATCTTCGCTTTCTTCAAAGCTCTATACAGATGCCTTGGTTTACACCAGCGTGACAAGGTAAGGTTTGGGAGATGCCAGCAAAACACAGGCATCTCCCTCTTTTGAAAGGAGAAAAGAATGAAGGCAAAACTTATGTTTTTGATTCTGATTGTTCCTTTTGTGTTTAATGGGTGCTGCCTTTATTTCAACAGGCACCGGAGCAAGCCTGTTCCACAAATACAGGAACAGTCACCAAAAGTTGAGGAGGAAAAACCTATTCCAGAAATTAAGGAGAAGCCTGCTCAACAAACCGAAGAGAAAAAACCGGAAACAAAGGAACCTGTTTATAGACCTAGACCGTATAATCCATATCACTGGGCAACTTGCTCATGCGGCACTGGTTGCGCCTGCCCAAAAGACAGGCGGTGCAAAGGATGGAGATAAAGTCTCAGAAAAGAAAAGGACTATACATCCTTTTCTTTTTCCCAATATTTTAAACTTAACGAGACATATAGAAACCCTTAAGAAGATTTCACTACTAAGTAATAACTTCATCTATAAACAAAAATAAATAAATCGAGCTTCGGCTTATCAGTCCATGATACCTCGTATCAGGCTGTTTCATGAAAGAGAATTTTTTGAACCAATCGCAAACGAAAAGGAAATCTGAAAATTATCAACAAACAATAACACTTCAGAAATCCTTAAAAATCTTGAAGTCTTGCTTTATAGGGTTCAGTTAGTTGAAAACATATAGAAAAAAGCGATTTTTCGTCTTTGTTAGTTCTTTGTATGTCTT
>DATDUE010000014.1:0-4186 GCA_035290505.1 archaeon
GGCTATCGCCGTCTGAGTAGTAAGGATGAATTATGTAAACCTCTTTTCTTCTCACGCTGCTGCTGGTGACAACCTTCTGCGAGGTGTCGCCAAACCTTACAACATTTGTATAAATAAGCTCAAAATTATCATTTATTTTTGATATTTCTTTATAGACTTTTTCTCCCAGGTGCCCTTTCACGTTTTTATATTTCGGCACCACAATGCCAAACGGTTTTTCTGCCATGCGAGAAGTATTTTGCAAATCTTTATAAAAGTTTATAAACCGCCCTCAACAATTACTGGTATGCAGAAATATATCATTCCTTTCAAAAGAATAAGGATGAGCGATGTGCCGCTCGTAGGCGGAAAAACCGCCTCATTGGGCGAGCTGCTGTCAATAGGCATGCCCGTGCCTGACGGCTTCGCGGTGACAGCAGGGGCATACAGGTTTTTTCTGAAACATAATAATTTAGAGAGCAGGATAGCGAATGAAATAAAAAAAATTGACAGGAGAAAGGTAAAAGACATAAACTCCATAGAAAAAGTCGGCAGTGAAATAAGAAAGATGATAATTGATGCTGAGATTCCAAAGGAAATGGAAAAGCAGATAATAAAAATATACAGAAAAATGCGGCTCGGGCATGTGGCTGTTAGAAGCAGTGCAACAGCAGAAGACCTGCCAGATGCAAGCTTTGCAGGGCAGCAGGAATCTTATTTAAATGTCACAGAAAGTGAATTGATAAAAAGGATTAAAGACTGTTTCGCTTCTTTATTCACAAACAGGGCTATTTCTTATCGTGAGGATAAAGGATTTGACCATTTCAAAATCGCACTGTCCGTTGCTGTGCAAAAGCAGATTTTTTCCGAGGCAAGCGGGGTGATGTTTACACTGGAACCTGACTCAGGAAATAAAAATTTTATTTTTATCAATGGCTCGTGGGGGCTTGGCGACTACATAGTCCAGGGAGTAGTAAACCCAGACGAGTTTCTTTTCTTAAAAGAAAAGAAAACAATCATAGAAAAAATAGTGGCGAAAAAACACATAATGGAAATCCGCTCGGAAAAAGGCGTGAAAAGAAAAAAAGTGCCTAAAAATATGCAATGCAGATTTGTCCTCAGCGATGAAGAAATAAAAAAATTAGCAGAGCTTGGCATAAAGATAGAAAAACATTACGGCAAGCCAATGGACATCGAATGGGCAAAGGCAGGCGGAAAAATATACATCATACAGGCGCGCCCTGAAACAGTGCACAGCCAAAAAAAGAATTTCTATGAGGAATACAGGCTGATGGAAAAAGGCAGAGTTATTGCAGAGGGCAATGCAATCGGCAAGAAAATATCTTCCGGAAAAGCCAATATCATAAAAGATGCCAAAAACATAGGCAGGTTCAAATCAGGGCAGATACTTGTCACAAGGATGACAGACCCTGACTGGGAGCCCATAATGAAGATAGCCGCGGGCATTGTAACAGAAGATGGAGGACGCACTTCACATGCCGCGATTATTTCAAGAGAATTAGGTATGCCTGCTGTTGTCGGCGTGAGCAATGCGACAAAACTGCTGAAAGGCGATATTACAATAGACTGCTCGCAGGAAAAGGGAAAAATCTACAAAGGAAAATTGAAATGCAAGCTAATAAAACACGAAATAAAAAAGCTGCCAAAGACAAAGACAAAAATTTATGTAAATATCGGCGAGCCAGAGAGCGCAATGACTGTGTCATTGCTGCCCATAGACGGTGTTGGTTTGGCAAGAGAAGAATTCATAATCACTTCTTTCATAAATGAGCATCCGCTTGCAATGATTAAGAGCGGGCGTGAAAAAGAATACATAGAAAAACTGTCAGCAGGCATAGCGAAAATAGCCGCGTGCTTCTATCCAAGAGCTGTAATAGTAAGATTAAGCGACTTCAAGAGCAACGAATACAGAAATCTAAAAGGCGGGGAAAAATTCGAGCCAGAAGAAGAGAACCCTATGATTGGCTGGCGCGGCGCATCAAGATATATATCGCCCGAATACGAGGCGGCCTTTCGTTTAGAATTGAAAGCAATAAAAAAATGCATTGATAGCGGACTGAATAATATAAAAATAATGATTCCATTCTGCCGCACAATAGAAGAGGCGAGAAAAACAATAAAAATAATAAAGTCGGAAAGAATAAGGGCAGAAATCGGCGTGATGGCAGAGATACCGTCAAATATTTTGCTTGCATCAGATTTTTCAAAATACTTTTCTTTCTTCTCCATAGGCAGCAATGATTTGACACAGCTAACGCTGGGCATTGACAGGGACAGTAAAAAGCTGGCGAAAACCTTTGACGAAAGAAATCCTGCTGTAAAAAAGCTAATAAAGCAACTGATTCATTCAGCGCACCTGCACGGACGTGCTGTAGGAATATGCGGTCAAGCACCTTCTGACTATCCGGATTTCGCTAAGTTTTTAGTGGAGCAGGGCATTGATTCCATATCCATAAATCCTGATGTGGCTATACAGACAAGAATAAATGTTTCCAAATATGAAAAAGAGAAATGGGTGAAGTGAAAATCAAAAAGAAAAAATTTATTGACTTGAAGCCCATTGACTGGGGCAAAGGGACGAAAAAAGCCAGCAAGGAAATAGACAAGGATTTGTACGGAAAATAAAAACTATTTGCATTCAACTAATCTTTCTTCCAGCGTTTTCGCGGTTTCTGTTGTTCCTAGTTCCAGAATAAGTTGCGCAAGCCGCGGGCCTCTTTTGTTGTTCATCAAAACAAGATACGCTGCCTCGAAGAACTGGTTAGCATTTAAATTGCACTCTTTCGGTATTTCAAACAGCCTTGCGTAAAGGCTTTTTTCATCCCATTTCCTTTTTTTCAAGTCTTTTATAAGCACTCTGAGAGAATTTTTCTGGCTTTCGCTCAAAACAAATTTCTCAACAAATTCTTCCCTCACACTGTCTTTCAGCCAGTTGCTTGCATATTCAAGCCTCTCATCAAGCTCTTTTTCCCCCTTCTTTGCCAGCTTTTGCTGTATATGCCCTGTTTTCTTCAGAATATTTTTCACCATTTCATTGTGCTTTGATATGTTCAGCAGCTCAGCAAGCATATTATAGTGAATTGATATCGGCTCTTTTTTCGGCGGCTTGAGGAAATATGCATATTCATAAATCCTTTTCATGTGCCCCAGCTCTTTTTCATTCGCTATTTTAGTTTTCCCGAAATAAATTTTGCCTAATTCATCTATCTCGTCCATATAGGCAGGAATCGCGTCAAGGTCGACGACACGCGGTGTTGCCAGCCTCTTCAAAAAAAGCAGCCTCAGGCTTTGCGGGCTTGCGTATCTCAGCCACATCTGCGGCGTGAAGACGTTGCCGGTGCTCTTGGAAATTTTTTTTCCGCTTCTTTCAGTGAACAGCTCATAAAAAGAGTGCGCAGGCGGCTCATAGCCCAGAATTTTACTGCTTATTTCGTCATTGCACCTTACGCTGTCCAAGATGTCTTTGCCATACGCTTCATAATTTATTTTTAATGCGCGCCAGCGAGCGGCGAACTCAACTTTCCATGATAATTTTCCTTCCCTTATGCCGCATCCGCCTTCGTAGCCGCAGCCTTTGATTTCTATTTCCTTTCCTGCTGCGATGTTCTTTCCTAAAAAATTCAGGTCGCATTTGTATAAAATTCTGCCGTTCTTAAATTCATAAGCCCTTGTTGTGTAAATCCTGCCGCATTCTTTGCACACAGGAAGAAACGGCAGCTGTTCCGTGTATTTTTCCTGCCCCAGAAGCTCTTTTATTATTTTTCCCGCTTCATCTGATTTGGATAGTATTTCGGCAACTTCTTTGTCAAATGTTCCTTTGGGATATTCGGTACTGGCTCTTTTCAGGATGAATTTTACACCCAGCTTTTCAAAGCTGTCTGCAAGAAGAGAAGATATATGCGTTGCGTAGCTGTCATGGCATCCGAAAGGGTCGTCTATCGCCGACACGGGCTTTCCTATGTCTTTTTCCAATGATGCCGGAAAGCCAAAAGGTATTTTTCTTAATCCGTCACGGTCATCAGAAAATGCAATGAACTGGCTTTTGAAGCCGAGATTTCTCAGCGCAAGATAGACAGAATAGGACCTTATTCCGTCGCCGACAGAGCCCACATGAGGGATGCCGCTGGCGCCAAGCCCCATTTCTGCCCTGTAGATTTTTGCTCTTCCAAGACTTTTTTCTTTTTCA
>DATDUE010000015.1:0-3590 GCA_035290505.1 archaeon
CAAGGATTTATGACATAAAATCCGTTGGCGTGCAGGGCGACGAAAGGACATATTCCTATCCCGCGGAAATAGAGCTAAGGCTGGACGGCAAGGTTGTCTGGGATGCTGAATTTTCAAAAAGATTGAGCAGCAGGATAACAAATGAAGTCAGTGGAGTAAACAGGGTTGTTTATGTCTTTGCGAAGAAATAGTTTTATACAGAAAAATGTTCTTTTAAATATTTTTATGTTCTTTTAAATATCCTTCAGTTGTAGCTTCAGGTTTGTCAATTTCAATTTCCACATGCATCACAACTCTTCCGTCTTTTTCTTCTATTTTTGCTACATTGAAATATTCCTTGACGGGATTCGTTAATTCTTTGTATTTTATTTCTCCTTCTCCGTTTGTCAGAAGAAACAATTTATCAAATTTATAAGTCATGCGAACTGTAAATTCGTTACTTTTTCCTGTTTTTTCAATATCTATTCTATATGCATTATTGTAATTAATTGGAGGATTTTGTTTTTTTACCATTAAATTACCTTCTTATAAAAAATTCAGTTCTTCACCGGCTTAGCATTCGTCCAGACCATCTCGAACATGGGCTCGAAGACGCTGGAAGAGGCGTGCCCACTCTGCGTCCATAAAGACACGTCCTGCGTCGGATGCGTCTTTTCGTCGTCTGTTAATCCCAATAAAAACTCGCTGCCGTCTATAATAACGAGGCGGCCAAGCATCTTTTCAATATTATCAGCATTTGCTATATCGCGAATATCGGCGAGTTTTTCTAACTCCTTTATTGCGTCAGAGTTTTTACCTATGTGGGCTGCTATCTTTATCTTTACGCCGTTAGAAGACGCTTTTTTTAGATGATGCATATGATTTTCCAAAATGTCATTCAGGCCATTTTCTGTGGTCATTAATTTTATCGACTTTTTCGCCTTCTTGAACATGGTTTCCATCTGCAGTGTCATAGCGTATCGCCCGCGCAGCGAGCCTGACAGGTCTTCGGGCTGGACGGTTTTGATGTTCTCCTTGTGTATTCTTTCCAATTCTTTTATTGCATCGCTCTTGACAAAACGGTCAATTTTCTTGCAAAGCTCATCCTTGTCTTCATGTATTTTCTTTTTTGCCCTTTCCAGCGCCTCTCTGGGCGGGATAGCCACGTACCTCATGGGCTTGCCTGGCTGAAGCATCACGAAACCGCGAACAGCCAGAGATTCCAGCACATCGTAGCATCTTGAGCGCGGAACATGCGAAATATCTGAAAGCTCACCGGCTGTAGAGGCACCCCTAGATAAAAGAGCTGCCCAAAGGTGCCTTTCATATTTATTCAGACCGATTGTCCTCAACGCATCCATGACTTTCTGGCTTGCAACCATATAATCCCACTTTGTGAAAAAATATTTTCAATATGTCTTTTAAATATATTGATATATTTGTTACTTTTTGCTGATTAATTATAGAACATAATCTTTAAAAGCGTTTTTAAAACCATTTTCTGCGCCTTTTCTTCTTTTCTTCCTGCTCTTTCTTGTATTTAGCGTCTATTTCTTTCATTGTTTTTTCCATTTCCGGCATTATTTTCTTGTTGTCGCCTATACCAGAAGAATTTCCGACACCAATTATTATGAGCTTTTCGTTCTTTCCAGACCTTTCAACCGATTTTTCTATTGCCTGTTTCACTTTTGGCAATGAGTCAAAAATCTCCTTTTTCATGGGCATTATTGCCTCTGTCATTCCAACTTTAACGACAATGCTGTCTATGGGCATTTTCTTCGGCAGCAAAACGTTCTCTATAATTTCCCTCTGCCCGATGCCGCCCATTGCGAACCCAACGCCTTCTGCAACGCTGCCGGACTTTTCTCCCTCTAATTTCTGCGCCGCGTCGATTGTTATGACTTTAGAAATTTTATGGCTTTTCATTATTTTCTCTAGCGCCTCGTCCATTCTTCCCAGACTTGGCTCAGGACCCTTTGCCTTCAGAACAAAGCATTTCCTGCCTTTTATTGATGTTTCGCCAAAAACAACCTCTTCTGATATTTCTTTGCTGTTTTCCATCAAAGAAGCGGCAACCAGCGGCCCGATAGAATCGCCTATGGGCGCGCCTTCCAGAAATGCATTCACGCCGCGAAATTCGCCGTCTGCTATTTCCTCTATAATAGGAAGCTGCATCTGGATTATCATGGCAATCTGCAGGTTCTTGAATTTTTTCGCCAGTTCCACATTGTGGCGGACAATTTTTGATATCTGCCTGAGGCCAATAGCCGCTCGCAATCCATAATTGATTTCTTTCTTCTCCTTTTCTGTTTTGTCGGCAACCACATCATCAACAAACTGGGCAAACCGCTTTTCCATGCCCCTGATGGTCTCGTCTATTTTCCTTACAAGCCCATAAGGGTCGATATTAGACGGCTCCACGACGAAAAAATCGGTGAATTCGTCCACTTTTCTCTTCAGTTCCTTGGAATATTTTTTTTCTATTTTTTTAGAAACTATTTTATTTGCGTCCTGCGACATTCTTTCCATTCTTACTGCTGACCGCTCTATTTTGTATATGAGTTGTGAGAGCATCAATCTGGGATACAAAAATATGAATACAAAGAACATCAGGAACCATATAATTGTCCCCAGCATATCAGAAGCCTGCATAAGAAGCATTTTTTTCACCTTAATCAGCGGTTTAAATCAACACTTCATTAATCAATGGAAAACCTTAAAAACCTATTTAAGCCGCAATGACAATATTCTTTTATGTTTGACTGGAAGCTACTTGTGACAATAATCATTATTTTCGGCATTTTGCTGGCTCTGACATCCACGCAGCCTGCTGTGAAGAATTTCTTTTCGTCTATAGACAAAAAAATAGGCACAGGCAGCCAGCAGGGTGGTGAAGCCGCAACAATCACACCGGGTAATGTGGAGTTTTCATTAGAAATAGAAAAAACTGATTTTTCCGCCAAGACTGGCAACGTGACAATTGGTATTGAGTCAAAGCAGTTCTCAGCAAAGATAGAAAAATCCGATATAAGCACAGAAAGCCCTATCGTGATAAACGGCTTTTCGGGCTCAATAGCAATAGCTGAAAAAGTCACATTAGATGGCACTCTCAACAGCTTTTCTTCTGGAGAAACAAAAATAGGGTTTGACAGGGCTTCGCTCAAAACGGAAAGCCCATATGACAAAATAACCATAGAAAATCTGGGCATTGCTGAATACAAGACAAACGCCACAGGCACGCTGATTGTAAAGGGCAATGAAATCAAGGTAAATTCGCCTTTAACGATAAAATCGCTTTTAGGCAACTTTGTCTTTGAAGGCGAAAAAATAAAGATAACCGGCAGGGCGGATAAAATCAGCATACCAGACATAGGGCTGAGTGTTGGGTAGATTGTTATTCCTCTTCCACATACTCATCCATCTTCTTCTTCAGCTTCTTCTGGCGCTTTTCCATGCCGCGCTTTATCGGCGCTGTCAGGTCCTTGCCTGCCTTCTCTGCCATTCCAAGAATTGTATAAACCGCCTTGCCGAGCAGAAAAATCAGGTATGCTCCTAAACCAAGTGTTATGTAGAAAATCAGCGAATCTGTGTCAATCGCTATAGGCAAGCCT
>DATDUE010000016.1:0-2963 GCA_035290505.1 archaeon
GAAGATAATACTGTCCAAGAGGAAGATCAGACGGCAGCCACATAGTTTCGGTGCCGTCGTTTGGAATACTGCCTAAAAGTCCGTAAACCTCTTTTGTTTTATCTAGAGATACCAAGCTAATAGTGACGTGAGTGCCGTGACTTACCCATTTTATAGTTTGCGACGAATTCATAACCCAACTCTCCCCTCCATTCGGCGAAAGAACGGTGATGGAGGGTTGAGCTGTGGAAAGACAAGCCCCGTCTTTGCAGCCATTGGGGCAATTATAATAATCTGCAGGATATGTCCTATAGCTTTTTGAAGAAGAATAACAATATGCTTCTTCTAAATAACAATCATTTCCAAAACACGAATCTGTAGAAGTGTATGAGGCATTTCCTGTCTTTATCTGACAGGCGTCTGTTAAATAACCCTCCTTTCCTTGAATAGTTAAAGTCCCTTTCACATAATAATTAATCCCGCCGTCGGAGTCGGTGCATGTTGTTGTCGTATTTGTCTGGTTTTCATCGGCAAAAACAGTCACTACCATCAATGCAAGAACAAGACATGCAATAATCAGCTTTTTCATGTAATTCTATTGTTTTTCGCCATATATAAACATTTGCTTTTTCGGGGGGGAATTTTACATTTTTCACAATAAATCAAGGGCTTTCTTCCTGAAGCGGCTGTCGTATCTTTTCAATGGGTAATAGCTTTCGCACAGCTATGCTGTTGCAGCCAAGAATATCATTTCTGTTTATTTATCTCTTATATGGCAAGCAATTACAGCAACTGGAATCAATAGTTTACTTTTTATTCCAGTAACTGGAATGGAAACATTTTTCATAGAATTATAGTTGTCCAACAAAAGATTCAGGATATTATTTTGTTGCACGCCTATATGCTAACCAAATTTTTATATACTGGTTATTTATTTGGTTAGCTATAACCAAACTTATGAAAAATTATAAGTTTGGTTAACCATGATTTTTGGTTATTTTAACTAAGTGCATGATAAGCATATCTAGCCCACCATTTCGTATATTTTTACCTTTGCTTTTTCTTTTCTGAACACACCCAAAAATTTCTTTGCATGCTCTGAAGGCACGGCAATAACCCCTTTTCCTATTTTTTCTCCTTTGCACTGCTGAAGCAGGCCTTCATAGAACTTTCCAGAATGTTTATAGCCGAATATTTTCTTGCTAATAATCACTCTTTTAGATTCGGGCTTTATTTCTTCCCAGCCAAAAATAGTCATATTTTTTTTATTTTTAGGGGTTTTCTGGTATTTTCCGTATATAACAATGCCGTCTGATATGAGGCTTTCTTCCAGTTCCCAGTTTTTTGGGTCGCCTATCATGCATTTTATTTCATTATCTATGCCCATCATTTTCCAGTATTTGAAAATATTGCTTTTATAAAAATTTTCAGTTATGCTACTGATTTTTTTGTGGATTTTTATGTCATTTGTTTCAATAAAAATATCTACATCGCTTTTTTCTGTGGCATTGCCTCTTGCTACCGAGCCGAATAGAATTATTTTGTTTATTTTTTTCATGCTGTTTTCATCTATCTTATATAGCACGAATGAAACAAAATCCACAGCATAAGATAATAATTTTTTTTGCATGCTAAACACCAAGGTTTCTGAATATTTTTTCCAGCTCACGAAACAAAAAAATGTATTCCTCAATAACCTCTTTTTTCTGCGGTTTTCCATAACATATGATATTTCTCTTTTCTTCAAGGCGCAACATCAAGGATATTATTTTCTTCTTTTCTGGAAAGTCGTATGAAAATTTTATTTTAATTTTATTTGAAGAAGAAAACCAGTCATGCTTTATGATGGCACCGGGCTCAATGAGCCTGCTTTTGTGAAGAAATATTTCCAGCATATCGACAGCAGCCGCAGAGCAGTGAAATCCTATTGTTCGCTGCCTTTCCAGAATTCCTTTTTGCACAGATTCTTCTATAAGCTCAAGGCTCTCCTTCAGGCTTTTGTAATGCGATTCGATTTTCATAGCTACACCTGTAACTAAACTATAGCTACATATGTAACTATAAGCTTAAAAAGGTTTTGCTGCCCAAGAATTTCATTTCTTCATTCCCTTTATTTTCATGTACAATTCCTTGTCCATATTCGCACTTTTCATTACCGAATCAATGAACTCTGCCTGCTGCTTTGACCAGACGCTGTTGGGCGTTTTCTTGAGCCATTCGACATACTGCTCTATGTATTTCATGTTGCCTTCATGGTTTCTTTTTCTTGCTTCTTCGAGAGATTTTTTATTTGTTTTTTTCATTCAGACACCTAATATTTTTATATCCGCACCAAGCATATTTGCATATTTTCTAAGCTTTTCTTTGCTTATTTTTTCCTTTGCAAGCTCAAAAAGGAATTTGGCGTCCTCAATGTCTTTCTTGGAACCAAGATAAAGCTTGTAAGCAATCTGAATTTCAAACGGCGCTACTAATATCTTTTTATTGTTTATTTCTACTTCTGTCGGGCTATTCAATGACACGAAATCCGTTTCATCTTTCGGGAATTTTATTTCGGCGTTGGGGAAGATGCTTTTTTTGAAAATCCTTATGGCAATGCCTTTTTTCAGGAATTCGCTGTAAAGCTCTTTTGCATCATCGGAATTCATTGCCTCATAGCCTTGCTTGCTTATTTTTTTCATGAATTCATTAAACCTTTCAAAAGGCATTTCCTCTATGAAAATATCGATATCTTCCGTTGTCCTGACTTTTCCAAACAAAATAGAAGTATATCCGCCCATTACGACATACTTTATCTTGTTTTTTTCAAGCATCTCAGCAAAGCCTATGGCAAATTTGTCAAGAATTGACAGCTCTCTCTTTATTTTTATTTTATTTCCAGTGAAATCAATTTCCATTTTTAAAACCTTCATTATTTTCGAATTCCTCTGATTTATTGAGAGAAAAGACATAATTATGAAACATGAACATAAAATTATGTCATT
>DATDUE010000017.1:0-4237 GCA_035290505.1 archaeon
ATGGATGTCAGGATAAACACCGCGATTTCTCTCCTCGAGGAAATATCAAACGACCCCAACATTCCCATTTACACAAGGACCCAGATATGGAACATTGTGTCCATGCTAGAGGTCATGAACGAGCAGCGCAAAATTGGCAAATAATTAACAATTTAAGCATTTGTTGCTATAATAAGAAAGGTATAATTATGAAGCTTGGAAATATTTTCAAGAGGTCGCAACCAGAGGAGTATGTGGAACTGGGCCACGCAGAGCAGCCAGCTGGCGGCAAAACCCATATAGAAATAGAGAACCTGAACGATTTTGCCGATTCCGACAGGCTCCAGAAAAAAGTGCGTGACGGCTCAGTCCTGCTTGTCAAGGTAAGAGACCTGCGCCTTAAGGATATGAACGAGTTGAAGAAGGCTATCGCAAGGGTGAGGAAAACCTGCTTGGCTATAGACGGCGACATAACTGGCGTGGGCGATGACTGGCTGATTCTGGCTCCTGCTTCAGCGCGGATTCAAAGGGAGCAGGAAAGGGTTTGAAAGTGTCAAGACATAAAAAAAAGATTGATAGCGCATCACATCCCCCAAGGCGGAACCCTGTAGGTAGATATCCAACTGCTGATGAAAAAAAGAAAAAATATGAAAAACCAGAAGTTATTATATCATCTGAAGATGTTATTTATAAAAATTCAGGATGTATTCATAGCGAATACTAAAAATACCTCTCCCTGACGAACGCAGAAAAGCCCTTGTTTTTCTTGAGTAGAGAGAAAAAATCTTTTCCTTCTATGATTTTCGCTTTTTGGAATTCTTTTATCAGATTCTTTGGTATGCCTGCTTCTGACAAATCCTGCTCTGTTTTTTTCATAGAGCTTTTTATCAGTTGGCTGGCAGACAAGAAATCCCTTTTTTTCTCAGCAACCCAGAAGATGTCTTCGACATATATTTTCGCGGTTTTTTTGTATTTTTCCAAAAATTCCTGCGAATGCTGCTTTGAGAAGACAGGCGGGCCGACCATCCTCTTTATCTCGGGCAGGTTCCATATCTCCATTTCGAAAAAAAGAATTATCTCCTTGTTTGCATATTCATAAGTTCTCAGGGCGACGAATTCCTCGTGTTTCATTATGCCTTCCATCCTGTTCAGCATTCTTCTGAGCTGCGGGTATAGGACATCGTCTATGATGTCTGTTTTTTTCATTATTATCGCAAGAAAATGCGTCCCTCTCTGGCTCAGTATTTTTGCCTGTTTCGTGTCCAATGGCTTTTGTGGGTTTGGAAAAAAGAATTTCTCCGCTGGCTTATTCAGAAATTCTTTTGATTTTAATGTGAATTTCTCAAAATTCTCAACGCTGATGTTCGCAGCAGCATTGCGCTCGCTGTCCACAGGGTCTATTATCACCAATGGCTGATTGTAGAATTTCTCCCTTGTGTTTATTTTTGCCTCTTCATTTTCCAAGTCTATTGCTGTGGGAGCAGTCCATTCAGATGCGGACGACAAAACCGCTTCAAAAGAACCATACTTCATTATCAGCAATTCGCAGATATAACCCGAAAAGCCAAGCCGCCGCGCGTCGCTGCCATAGGCGCCGATGCCCTTGCAGAATTGTTTTAGCAAGCGAACATCATCATAAAGCTTTTCATCCATTTTTTCAAGCAGATATGCCAGATGAAGCGGCGAGCGGTCGACAGCAGAAATAATTTTCTCGCCCACGCTTATTTTGTAGCATGGGACAATGTCAACGGAAAAGCCCTTTATTTTTGCATGGGTATACGGGTGCTCGGCGTATTTGACGCCTGCTTTGCCATGCATCTCTTTTGCTATTTTTTTCCCTATTTCCAGCCCCCTTTCTTCTAGCTGTTCCCTTGTTGTATTTTTCGGGAATTCAATAAACAAGTCAATGTCATGGTCGCCGCGCAGCCACGTCTGTTTGCCGATAGAGCCGACAACCACGCAGTCAGAGCCGCTTATTGTTTTCGCTACTCTTACAAGCTCGTTGACAAATTTTTTTACACGTTCTTCTTCCTTGGCTATCGGCTTTATTTTTGCCAGGACTTTTTCGCGATACATAGTTTTAATTATCCTTTCCCCTATTTTAATTCTTATGTTTGTTTCCCATCCATGGATTAATCCCAACACGATAGAAGACAGGGATTATCAGAAGAATATCGTGAAGACAGCCGTGAGCGGCAACACGCTATGCGTAATTCCTACCGGTCTTGGAAAAACCAGCATAGCAGCGCTTGTTGCTGCTGATTGCCTTCAGAAAGATATGAACAAGAAGATACTTTTTTTAGCTCCAACGAAACCATTAGTCAATCAGCATAAAAAAACATTTGAAAAGTTTATGAAAATCGGCGAAGATGAGCTAAAAGCTATAACAGGCGAAGACAAGCCTGAGCTTCGGGCCAACATATACAAAAAAGCCGACATAGTCTTTGCAACTCCACAAACGATAAGGAATGACTTAAAGGCAAATATTCTTTCTCTAAAAGATTTTTCTCTGGTTATTTTTGACGAGGCGCACCGTGCTATTGGCGAGTATGCCTATCCATATATAGCAAAAGTATACAAATATCATTGTAAGAACCCGTTAATTCTTGCCCTGACAGCATCGCCTGGCGGGCATTTGTATAAAATAAACGAAGTGAGGGACAAGCTTTTTATAAAAAATGTTGAGATAAGAGGCCGCGATGACCCAGACGTAAAGCCGTACGTGCAGAAGGTTGAAAATGATTTTGTTTCAGTGGAGTTGCCTATACCGCTGAAAAGCATACATCAATACATGGAAAAGGCAAGGAATCAGCGCATGACCAAGCTCGCTTCCTGGAAAGTAATTCATAGTAATATATTGCCAAAGACGCAGATATTGAGGCTACAACAGGAGTTGGCGCGAAGAAAGAGCGGCATGGCCTTTGCAGCCATGTCCCAGTTGGCAGAGCTCATAAAAATAGACCATGCGCAGATGCTATTGGAGACGCAATGCTTGCATTCATTGAAAGCATATTTTTTGAAGATGGAAGAAGACGCAGCAGCAGGGAAGACAAAAGCTGTTGCAAGGCTTATGAATGACGAGAATATGAAGAATGCGATTCGCCTTACTGATGAGCTTATTTCTCAGGGCAAAGAGCACCCGAAAATGTCAAAGCTCAGGGAAATCGTTGAGAGCGAATTGAAAGCCAACAAGATGACGCAGTTTATAATATTTGCCCAGTTCAGGGACACCATAGCAAAAATAATGGAAGAATTGAAAAATATAAATCATTCATCGCCAATAGAATTCATCGGGCAGGCAAAGAAAAAAGGTAAGGGTTTGAGCCAGAAAGAGCAGACACAGATACTCAACGAATTCCGCATGGGCTTCTATAATATTTTGATTGCCTCGCAGGTCGGCGAAGAAGGTCTGGATGTGGCAGAGACCGATGTCGTTATATTCTACGAGCCCGTGCCGTCGGCTGTCCGCAGAGTGCAGCGCGCGGGCCGCACAGCCCGTACGCAGAAAGGCAAGGTAATTATGCTCATAACAAAAGGCACGCGCGACGAGGCCTATCACTGGTCAGGCCATCACAAGGAGAGAAAAATGAACAAGATTCTTTACGACATGCAGAGGCAGGGCAGCTTGAAGGGGTTTGGGGAATAAATGTCATCCGAGAAATCCGTGGGCGCTATAATATTCTTGCGAGGGAAAGAAATAAAGTATCTTCTTCTTCACTACGAGTCAGGTCACTGGGACTATGTGAAGGGGCATATAGAAAAAGGCGAGTCAGAGAAAGAGACATTATTGAGAGAAGCGAAGGAAGAGGCAGGTTTGACTGACTTGAAAATTATTGACGGCTTTAAAGAAAGGATAAGATATTTCTTCAAAGCAGAAGGCAAATTAATCAGCAAGGAAGTTGTTTTCTATCTTGCCGAAACAAAAACAGAGGATATAAAGCTCTCTTTCGAGCACAAGGGCTTCAAATGGCTGCCTTACGCCGATGCAGAAAAAATAGTGACATACAAAAACGCCAAAGAACTATTGAAAAAAGCTGATGAGTTTTTGAAAAAGAAAAAGAGCTTGAGGGATTTCTAAATAAAGGTTAGTGGAAATGGCTTTTCCATAACAACAGGCATGGTGTGTATTAAATGGGGGCGGGACGGCGGGACTTTTTGAAGGAAATAAATGGATTTTAAGGTTTCATTCTAATTCCTATATATGCCTGAAGAAAATGTTGTAATCTACGCCGACCACAGGGACAATACACGGATAAAG
>DATDUE010000018.1:0-3258 GCA_035290505.1 archaeon
CTATAAGGACTGCTATGGCTATAAGAAGAACGGTTGCTACCAGTGGCGCTACACCTTTAACAATCATAAATATCTATTATCAAAGGCAATATAAATAATTAAGGCTTTGTAGAAATGCACAGCAATTAGCATCATTTGCGTGGTGAGTATCATCTGTTGATGATACTCACAACAGCTAGCACTATTGTCAAAAGACAATAGTGCTCACGCAAATGGTGCTTATACCAAAGGTTTTCTACAAAGCTAAAATTATTTCTTCATACACCATCTTTCCCCCACAAGAAGCCCAATAATAATTATGGCAATTCCTGCGGCAATAATATCCAAAGATATGCCGGCTATCATTATCAGTGATGCTGCTGCTCCCAGAAGCGGCAGAACAGGAAATTTCCCTATGTTAAGCGGCACCCTGAAGCCTCTTTTTTTCTTGTTTGAATAACGTAGCCGGATTACCGATAAATTGATGACTGCAAACGTGACAAAAATTGTGAAATTCGCGGCATTGGCGACCATTTCAATTTTTTCAAAGAACACAAAGAACAGGGAAAATATTCCTATGATAATTATAGCAACCCAGGGCGTTCTTGTTTTCTTGCTTACCCTACCAAAGCTCTTGGGCAGGGAGCGCTGCTGAGCCATTCCATAAGTTATCCTTGATGTTGCCAATAGCAGAAGCAATACAGTATTTGATGTGGAAAACAGGGCTATTATTGTAAGCATCAGGAATGCGTCGCTGCCAAGCGCGGCAGAAGCCACATCAGACATGGGAGAGCTTGATGAAGAGAGCTTCTGCCAGCCGAGAATGCTTACAGCAGAAACGGCAACCAGAATGTAGATTATTGTTGTTATCACAATCGATAAAACAAGGGCTTTTGGTATAGTTTTTGTCGGTTTTTTTGTTTCCTCAGATAATCGGGATATCTCCTCAAAGCCGATAAAGGCGAAAAATATCAGCGCAGCGGCTGAAAGAACGCCGGCTGATGAAGGTATTTCGAAATAGTCAATGGAACCGAAATAGGGCAGGCCTACAAAAATAATCAGCAGCACGCCAGCTATCTCAACTATTGTGCAGACAATAGCGACAGATGCGCTCTGCTTTATGCCAAGAAAAATAATGAGCGACATCAAAAGTATAATCACGATAGCCACGGGAATTATTGGAATTCCGGACAGGGAGAAAAAATATCCCGCGAAGCCCAAAGCGACGGTAGCGGAAGCAATTATGCCGCCTATTATTATAAGCCAGCCGACAAGAAAAGCAAGCCTGCGGCCAAAAGCCTTTTTCGTATATACATATTCCGCGCCCGCTTTCGGGAAAATTGATGAAAGTTCTGCGTAGCTTAGCCCTGTCAAGGCTGCTACAAATGCGGCCACGATAAAAGAAATCCAGATGCCGTTGCCTGCCATACCTGCGGCCTTGCCTAACAAAGCGTAAATTCCCGCGCCGATGATAATGCCGATGCCCATCATCGTTGTTTGCCAGAGCGAGAGCTCTCTTTTCAACGCGATTTTTCTGAAGTGAATGTGCTTGTCATGTTTCATTTCAAACACCTAATATTTGCTTAAGCCTTGATGTGTTTGAAAGAACGCTATTCAGATTTCTGCAATAGTTCATGAAAGAATTTGTGAGAGTCCGATATAAATAGGTTTATTTTTCCTCATGGCTGTATATCTCTCATATGATGCTCTCATTTTTCTTGTCTACAATAAGAAGCAGCTTCATTTTTCCGAGATAATATATTTTATATTTTCAAATCATGCTTTTTTAGTTTTCACTGCCTTTTCAACATAATCTTTTATCAAAATAGCATTTATTGTTCCTGTCTGCCCGGGCCTGGAAGTAACCCTTGCCTTTCCCAAGTCGGTATCAATGACAGCGCCTTTTGTTATTATGTTTCTTCTCACGTAGTGCGGGTCTGCCCTGTTTTCCTTGACTGTAATTATTTTTGCCTTCTGTGCCTTGCCATCTATTATGATATTGGCGATGTCTGCTAATTTCAAAACAATTTTCTGCCCGCCGCCTTTTGTCCTTATTTTTTTCGTCTTCTTTGCGCCGATGTGGGTTGGGAGATAGTCCCTGTTTCGTTCTGCCTTTGTTTTCTTCCCGTGTTTTGTCAGCAAGGCGCCTGTTGATTTCCTGTTAGATTTAAGATTCCACTGAGACATTTCGAACACCATAATATTTTTTATTTTGTGTTTGAAAGAACGCGCTTGCGAAGCAAGCAAGTTCATTTTCAAAACACTTTATGAATTACTTCTGTTTTGAAACTTAATACTTCAAACAAAAACGCTGTTAAAACTATTTAAGGTTATGCCGCCTATGAAAGAATATTTTAGAATTTTTTTGGAGGTTTTGGAGTGGAAAGACCGATAGACGTCCTGAACAACGCAAAAGGAAAACGAGTTTTGATAAGACTGAAGAAAGGGACAGAGATATCAGGCATACTTCAGGCAATGGATCTGCACTTGAACATGTGGCTTGAAGATGCTGAGCAGATTTCTGAAGAGACGAAGACAAAGCTCGGTACAATCCTTGTGCGCGGGGACAATATAATCTACGTTTCGCCTGAGAAGTAAGCCTTTTCTTGATTAATTGGGTGTTGTAAGTGTCAAAAGGAACGCCCTCAATGGGCAAGAAGAACAAGGTGATTCATATACGCTGCCGAAGGTGCGGCAGGCATAGTTACCACATTAGAAAAGAGAAATGCTCGGTCTGCGGCTATCCAAGGGCAAAATTCAGGAACGAAGGCTGGAGATGGAAGAAATCGAACCGCCTTCAAAGAAAATACATTAAGCCGAAGAACCAGAAGAAGAAGACCTCGCACATCAGAAGGCACAAGCTGCTGTATGCGAAGAAGTAGGGCTTTTTATAGGATAAAAATAAATAATCAGATATGAAGATAAAGTTGCTGTTTTTGGCAGGTTTGATTGTTTTTGTGGTTGTTGTAAGCGGGTGCACAAGTAATACAAACAATTCAATTCCTGAATGCGAAAAAAATAAAGATTATAATCAGTGTGTTTTTGATATCGCAAAAGAAAAGCAGAATCCTTTATTATGCGATAAAATTAATAGCACATACATAAAAAATATATGTTATGAGGCAGTTTCAAAAATAAAAAATGACTCTTCTGTTTGTGAAAATATCAATGATAAATATGAAAAAGATAATTGTTATTTATCATATTCTATAATAAAAAAAGA
Source organism: archaeon (assembly GCA_035290505.1). Taxonomy (GTDB): domain Archaea; phylum Aenigmatarchaeota; class Aenigmatarchaeia; order GW2011-AR5; family DATDUE01; genus DATDUE01. Next base: position 3,203 of record DATDUE010000018.1, read on the forward strand.
TTCTTCCGTCTGTGAAAAAATATTGAGCCAAATTTCAAAGGATATATGCTATAATC
>DATDUE010000019.1:0-2587 GCA_035290505.1 archaeon
GATGTATCTCTTTGTGTTTAATTGCTGAGCCTATTAATGCCAAAGGTGCTATGCTGAAAAAAATATCATTGTCATGACAATATTTCCTCAAATCATCTATTTCATGAACATTATCCTTTTGAAGCGTGGCGTGCATGGCAATTCTATAAACCTCAAAACCATTTTCATACCTTTTTGTGTCGCCGTAAGTTCTTACTGCCTTTTTCATGTTTTTCATTTTTCTTTCAAAACTGCCCTTGCATTCGTTGTCCGTTTCATATTTTTCTTTGTCCAAAGTATGCAGGCTGAATATAAGCGTGACATTTTTGTCTTTTAAAAATCTGGCTTGCCCGTCTTCCAGGGTATTTCCGTTTGTTATTAGCGTAGTCATAAGCCCGGATTTGCTCGCATATTCAATCACATGCAGAAGATTTTCCGAAAGCAACGGCTCCCCCTCACCGGAAATCTCCAAGCACATAACCCCATTTTCCTTTGCGTCATTTATTATTTTTTTGTAATCATCAATATTCAGCGCATCTTTTTTGCTGTATTTTTTTCTTCTGTAATCAGGCATGAAGCATCGCCTGCATCGATAATCGCATACCGGCGGCTGATTAAGCAATAAAAAAGACAGGTATCCATTACCAGCCCTTTCATCTAAGTCAAGGTCTATAACATCCTCCAGATAATAAGCCGATGCCTTCAGGATTTTTCTATTTTCTCCTCTAACCATACTAAATAATTGCTTTTCTAGAATTTCAAGTTACTTCACCTACTAAGAGGGTGAAGAAAACATAAATATTTATATGTTTGCGCCAATGATTTATCATGGACACAAAGATACTGGAAGAAATAGGACTGACGAAGACAGAAATAAAGATATACCTGGCATTGTTAAAATTGGGGCAGTCAACAACCACAAACATTGTAAGAGAGGCAGGAATACATGCCTCGAAGGTTTATGAATTCCTCGACAGGCTTGTACAAAAAGGCCTGGTCTCCTATGTTGTCAAGGCAAATAAAAAATACTTCACTGCTTCTGAGCCTGAATACATAAAGGAATTTTTGAGAGAAAAACAAAAGATGATAGAAGAGCAGAAAAAGAAAATAGACATTATAATCCCGCAACTAAAATCCATAAAAAAAGCCGGAAATGAATTTATCAATGCCCAGATTTACGAAGGGCTGAGAGGTATAAAATCTGTCTATGAAAAGATTCTTGCAGAGCTCGGGAAAGACGAGACGCAATATATCATAGGCGCGCCAAGGATAGGTAACGAACTCATAGAAGGATTCCTTTTGAGCTGGCATAAAAGAAGGATAAAAAAAGGTATAGAATGCAGATACATCTATGACAGCAATGCTAGGGATTACGGAAAAATAAGGGAAGAAATGAAGCTGACAAAAGTCAGATACCTGCCAAAAAATATAATTTCTCCCGTATGGATAGAGATTTTTAAGGACTTTGTGATAATAGGCCATATAAAGGGCTACAGCGCAATCCTTTTCGTCATTCGGGACAAGGAAATATCGAGAGGCTATCTTGATTATTTCAGGCTGATATGGAATATTTCGAAAAAATAATCAGCTCATCGCCCCAATCAAAAAAGCAACCAGCGCAATCAGCATTGCTATTTTTATTATTTTTGACGCTTTCTTGGGCATTGCCACGGCAGCAATAAAAACAACATCAGCAATCAGCACAAATAACAAATAAACGGCATTCATTATGCCTGCGGCATACGGAAAAAAACTCATTGCAACAGCAGCGATTATGAAAGCCGATGCGATTTTTCTCGCCCTGATAACGCCATATTTCACTGCCAGGCTCTTCACATCCTTCTTGCTGTCGCCCAATACATCTTCTATTGACTTGTAAACCTCCCTGCCGATATTCGCAAGGAAGGCAAGTATTGCTAAAGATAAAGAAGGCATTACATTGCCAGTAATCACTCCGCCGAATATGAATGTAAATGCCACGAGCAGGCTTACGCCAAGATGCCCGACAAGCAGGACTTTTTTCAGCTTCGCGGCATAAGCTATAAGTAGCAACGATGCGAAAACAGAGACAATCAGGGCATTCATGCCTATATTATAAGCAATTACATTGCCGATTATGAACAAAAGAATCGAATAAGCCCATGCTTTCTTCTTTGTTATCCTGCCTGAGGGCAGAGGCCTTTCTGGCTTGTTGACCCTGTCAATTTCTATGTCAAAGATGTCGTTGATTATCATGCCTGCGCCCGAGACAAGGAAAACCACGAGCATGCCTAGAAGCAAATTGAAAGAAGGAACAACCAGCGCCCCAGCAACCAGTGCACCGACATAAACGGCGATTATGGACATGATGCCATTTAGCGGCCTTAGAATCGATATGTAAGGATTCATAGAAATTATTTATCTTCTTTGCTTAAAAGTTTATGCCTTGACTCCCCTGCGTTCCTTTGCCTTTAACCTGAGATTCTTCGAGCCGCATTTCCTGCATTTCACATATCCTTTCTTTATCTTTTTCAGCTGCGACCTTATCTTAGCGTTGCAGCGCATGCATACGTACACGTCGGTAAACAGACTGTTCGCAATATATAAGGGGAATTTCTTTGCCATTTCT
>DATDUE010000020.1:0-5985 GCA_035290505.1 archaeon
AGATGGCGAAAAATACAAAAAACATAAAGAGAAATTTATTGAGCATATTTTGAGAAAAGTATTGAAATGACGGCGACCCCTCCGCAACTTGCTAACAATCGTTCGCACCCGCTACGCTTCGGCGGACTTTGTTACTCATCCTCAACATACTCGTCCATTTTCTTCTTGAGCTTCTTCTGGCGCTTTTCCATGCCGCGCTTTATCGGCGCTGTCAGGTCCTTGCCTGCTTTTTCGGCCATGCCAAGTATGGTGTAAACTGCCTTGCCGAGCAGAAAAATCAGGTATGCTCCTAAACCAAGTGTTATGTAGAAAATCAGCGAATCTGTGTCAATCGCTATAGGCAAGCCTAAAACCTTGCTCAATACAAGCGGCACAAGAACAGCAGCAGCCACTATCCATACCACATTGAGAAAAACAGAAAACACTTTTTTTATCGAGAACACAAACAAAATGAATAAAATCAACAGTAATATGGTCATATTTGACCCTATGCCAGAAAACATGCCAGTAATTGTTTCAAGCATTTAATCACCAAACAATTCCCGTGATGCGCTGTAAATGATAACGCCGCCCATGCTTATATATGCCATGACTTTGAACAAATAATCTATATTTCCCGGGCTCTGTTCCACCAAGGAAAGCATTTTCTTGGCGACTGTTCTCTTGGGCCACGAATAGTTCTCATTCATGTAATCAATTACATCTGAATAAGAAATCTTCAGCCTTGTTACGGTCCAGTCAGTGACAAGCTTCGCAGGCAGATATCTTCCTTTTGACTTTATTCTGCCTTTTTTTATTTCTTTGATAATGCTGTCCTCATCGCAGGCATTTACTCTTGTTATACCGTAACCAAGCATCTCTTTGCAGTGGGCATCACTTGTTGCCACGCCTGGTATGCTATTTTTCTGCGAAAATTTTTTCGCGTTCCAGTTTGCTATCCTTTCAAGATTCATCGCGTTGAACGCCTCCATGGCATCGCATTTTTTTGCATCAATGCCAATGCCCTTGTTTCTGATATCAAACGGGTGCGAGGCTATTGCTATGCCGCCCTGCTCATGGATAAGTTCTATGGTTTCAATAACGCTGAGTTTTGGCTTTATTTCTTCATTAATGCCTATGGCAAGAATGTGTCCTTTTTCTGTTGTAACTTCTTCTCCTTTCAAAACGACAATACCATATTTTTTTGAGAATTTTTTTGCCTCAACGCTGCCTTTTATCATGTTATGGTCTGTGATTGCTATTGCTCCGAGCCCTATTTTTTTGGCGTATTCAACCATCTCTTTCGGCGAATTCAGCCCTTCATGCCTTATTGCCTTGCTTTGAGAATAGTGTGTATGGGAATGAAGCTCTACATTCATTGAAACCACGATTAATTATTATTCTTGAGAATTTAAATTGCAAAATCTTATAAGATTATAGATCATAATAAAAGCATGAAAAAATCGTCACAGAAAAAAATAGCGAAGGCCATAGCAATTATTATAGCAGCCATGATTTTCTTTTTGCTGGGGTCGGCGACAGAAAGGGCGTTCTTTAGGCAGCAAATTCAGGCAGCAGAAGAGGCATTTATCCTGCAAACAGACGGATATACAAAAGCAAATGTCAGCATAAGCCTTGCAGACCTGTCTTTTTCATCTGATTGCTACAGGCTGACAATGACGATAACAAACGACCAGGCATTTTCCATATTCAGGGGCATACAAAAAATAGTCGAGAGACCGCTTACACACGACCTGATAAAAGACATTATCGATGGTTTTGAGATAAAGCCCATTGCAGCGAGGATAGAGAAAGCCGAAGATGGCCTTTATTATGCAAGATTATACCTTCAGAAAGGTGGTAAGGTGCTTGCGCTTGACTCAAGGCCCAGCGACATAGCAGGAATATCTGTCAGAACGGGAATTCCTGTCTATGTGAAGACAGAAATATTGCAGAAAAACGGGACATATATTTGTTAAGGTAATAATCAAAATATGATTTTTGTCGGCGGGATTAGCATCAGAACATATAAAAGCACCAAAGGTGCTTCATGCGCCTTTGCTAATCCCTACAGCTAGCAGTATCATCGAAAGATGATACTGCTCACGACAAAAATTATAACAGAGTCGATGTTCATGAGAATAAAAATAATAAACCTGCTGCTTGTAATTGTACTTATATTTACGCTTGGCTTCATAGCAGGCTCTTTAATTGCGCCAGTCAACGTCAAAATAACGCAGGATATCACAATAAAAAACGAATCGTACTCGACAATTGAAATGATGCTGCCTGCTGTGGACATGAACGGCAACGGCGTTTCCGGTTCATTGGTCACCACAGTGAGGTCCGGCACAGGGAAAGTCCTTTTGGACGCAAGCAATATACTTAACTTTCCTGACACCCAGCTGTCGGCAAGAATAGCTGCTAATGTGGCGGCTGAATATGCAAAAAAAAATCTGAATGAATATGATGTTGTTTTTTCCATCAGGGCAAATGCCACTGTTGTCGAGGGGCCTTCGGCAGGGAGTGCAATGGCTACCTCGGCTGTGCTTGCTTTCCAGAACAGAACGCCTGAAAAAAAAATAGTGATGACAGGCACGATAAACCAAGACGGCAGCATAGGCAGCGTTGGCTCAATAGCTGAAAAAATAAAAGCAGCAAAAGAAAGCGGTGCAGAGATGTTTATCGTGCCTGAAGGTCAGAACTATGAAAGCGTATACAAAAAAATCATGGAATGCAAAAAGCTTGGCTCATTAGAAATATGCGAAACGAATTATGTCGCCAATAAGGAAAAAATAAGCGAAAGGCTGAATATCACCATAGTTGAGGCAAGAAACCTGACAGATGTTATGAAGTATTTTGTAAAGTAGCTTTGTATAAGCGCTATTTGCGTGAGCTTCTTCGGGTGTTCAGGATGGCTGAAAAATAGGGCTAATTTTGGCGGATAAAAACCTTTAAGAAAGCTAGGGATACAATTATAATTAATATGCTCCCCGATATGGCACTATAGCTCGTCTATATGCAATATCGGGCTTTTACTTATCTTTTTTATCATCATTTTTCAGACATTTGCCAATTATATCATCTAGGAGCATAGATTTGTTGCAAACCTGTTTCAATAGCGATGACCTGCTGATTGAAAAATAAGCGTTTTCTACTTTTTTGCCTAGCTTCTGGGCACGTTTTATTGCAGGCTCAAAATCCCCGTCACCGCTCACAAGAATTGCTGTATCGTAAAGATTTTCATAAGCAAATGATACCATGTCTATTGCCAGATGTATGTCATCGCCCTTAACGGAATAGTAAAACTTGCCATACTGTCCTGTTAGTTTTCTCATGTACGCCAGTATGATGTGAAAAGCTGGTATTTTTTTCAGGTCAGCGAAGAATTTTTGCTGTTTCCAGTATACTTCCTTGTTAAATTTTATGTCTAAAGGCGCATTGTAATAATAAACGCTTATCAGCAGCCTACCATTTCTCAGAAGTTCAATAAGCTTTGCAAAGTCTATCTGGCTGTCGTGTATCTGGAAGGTATCTTTTACGCCATGATAGAAGTTGCTTCCGTCTATGAAGATTGCGACACGCTCTGTAGACATATGGATATGATGAAGATGTAATTTTTAATAATTTTAGTTTTGAAGTTTGATGATTGAACATTTCTATAGAATGATTTTTACCTCTCTTCCGATGGCATCGGAAACAAAATTCTCTAGAAGCCTTATCTCATCATCAATTTTTATGGAATTGAGCTCCTCTTCCTTTTCTATTTTCCTGTTTTTTATTTTTAGTGATTCTTTTTCTATAAAATCGATCTCTTTTTTTATCATGTGTTTTTTGTCATTAATATTTTCATAAGCATGAAGAGCGGATATTTTCTCATTCAATTCCATTTCCATCTCAAAATAGTGCTTTTTCATTGATTCGACCAAGTCAATCTTTCTCATAATATCAAAAATTTTCTCCTCTTCTTTTTCGTCCACGCTGAAAAAATTTTTTTCAATGCTGTCAATTATATTTTCAATGATATTTCTGATCGTATCGCCTCTCAGAAACGCTTCTGCGGGGTTTTCGATATATTTTTCAATAACATTAATATCATGTTTGGGTATTTCTACTGTGTGGATAAATTTTTTCAATATTCTTGCTATGCCTAATTCTGTTGAAATTCTCTGCTCTATGGATTTCATCCTGTTTTCAATTTCCTTTATCTCGCTGTTTGTTTGTTCCATAGCAAGCATTTCCCTGCTGTTTATTATTTTGTCTAATTCTTCTTTCTTCTGCTTCACTTCTTCTTCCAGGGAAACTATTTCCTTTTCATCCAGCACTATTTCCATAACAAGATTTTTCTTCAATAAAATAAGGTTTCTTATTTTTTCAGAATTTTTTTCTGCATCATATATTTTTTTCAGGGATGAAAAATCCTCTTTTTTTATCCTGCCCAACTTCTCGGCTATAACCCTTGTTTTTGCCGATACAATACCCATGTCATCCTTGAACTCATGCATATGCCTGAACTCGGTTATGCTGATATTGGTTATATCCTTCAGCACATTATCTGCATCGCCAAAAAAATTCATGATTTTTTCATAGCTGAGCGGGGGCTTTTTTATGCTCTCTATGCCATTTTTAGCCCTTGCGCAGAACCTGTTTTTTACGTTGTCAGCAAACATGTTGTTTGATTTTTTGCCTTCCATATCATCAATTATTTTTTTCAGATTCTGAAATTCATTTATTATTAAATCGATCTGCAGCTCGGTTTTGCTTTTTATATCTGTTATTTTTTCATTTAGCTCGCTTTCAAGAAAATCAGCCAGATTATCAAAACCTATTTCACTGGTTTTTTCCTCTTTTTTGAACAGTCTTTTTATTTTTGAAAGCATAGATGGATTTAAGAAGGAAAAATATTAGAATTGATTATGAAGCGAATTTTGTTATTATTCATTGTTTTACTCATGCCCTTGTCTTTTGCCTGGTCAGGCGAGACACACAGACAGATATGCACTGCGGCAGGAATAAGCAGCACAGAAGGCTGCGTCTATCCTGACAAAAGAGGCGACTTTTCAAACCATATATGCCACGAAGATTTATGCATAGCAGAAAAGAAAGCAGAGCAGCACCTGCTCATGGGAAGAAATTTTTTTATTGATAATAAAATAAGCGAAGCCGATTTCCATTTCGGCATTGCCTGTCATTATCTTTCCGACTCCATACAGCCATACCATACAACAAAGTCAGACAGCACTATGCACAGATGGTTTGAAAGTTTGCATATTAATGTAACAATAGGCAATGAAACTATTTCTTTTGATGATGCTGTCAGCGAAGCGAGAAATGCCTTGAAAAAAATAAAGAAGAATGACGATGCGCCAACAATAGCGGAAAAATTCGCGGGCATTGCGGCAAGGGTATGCAAGGACAAAATAGATGAAGAAAAGGCAAAAAAGGAGAGAGCAGCAGTGCCTGACTGCTCAACAATACAAAAAACGAGGAAAAACTGCGACCTTTGGGATGTTCTGATAGAAGGCAGATTCACGAATCCCATATACAGGACATCAAAGGCGGGTAATGATTACACGACCTTTTATTTATCTCAGGGATTTGACAAAATAAAAGTTTTTTCCTTCGGCACAATAAAGATGGAAGAAGGAAGCAATGTGATTGTGGACGGCACCTATTTCTTGAATAAGAAAACGGGCGAATATGAATTCGGCGAAGAATTAGACGCCCTGACTGTGGAAAGAGGCAGCGAATTTCCTTCTTATGTTATTTATCTGGCTATTATTTTTATTCTGATTATTTTAGTATTTTATTTTGCGTTGAGGAAAAAATAGAAGTAAAATGGAAAAAGCTACTCGTATGGAACGAATAATTTTTACTCTTTTTTCTGACTTAGCCGAAATATTTGTTTTCTCGTTTTTGAATTAACTTTGTCTTTCGGTTCAAATTGCATCTGATTTTTCTTCTGAAAAATTTTCTTATCGGCAAGCTCAAAAATCCGCATCTTTT
>DATDUE010000021.1:0-5877 GCA_035290505.1 archaeon
CGCAAAGACAAAAATTTTCATTTCTACGCAATATCAAAAGGTATACGAGCTTGCTGTGAAAATATCGGCGCGCACGACTTTTTCTACAATAAAGGCGATATTCGGCTTCAACAATGATACAAACCCTGGCCAGATATTTTATGGAGTCGTGCAGAGCGCGCATATATTGATGCCGCAATACCTGCACGGCAAAATGCCGACAGTCGTGCCGATAGGCATTGACCAGGACCCATATATGCGTTTAGTAAGGGACATTGCTGATAAAATTAATTTTATCAAGCCTTCTTCCACATATCATAAATTCTTGACGGGCTTGCAGGGTGGCAAGATGTCAGGAAGCAAAAAAGAGACATGCATTTTTTTGAGCGACAGTCCTGCCGAGGCAACAAAGAAAATCATGCGCGCCTTCTCTGGTGGCGCAGGCACCTTGGAAGAGCACCGCAGGAGCGGCGGAAATCCGGATATAGACGTTGCGTGCCAATACCTCTATTATATGTTTGAAGAGGATGACAAAAAGATAAAAGAGATTTTTTCTGGCTATCGCAGCGGTTCAATAACAAGCGGCGATGTGAAAAAGCTTCTGGCGGAAAAAATAGGGGCGTTCCTGAAAGAGCATCAAAGCAGGCGGGAAAAGGCAAAGAAGCGCATGGATGAGTTTATGCTGAAGTGATTATTATGAAAAAAATATCAGATAAAAAAGAGTCTGTGAATGTCCTTCTTATCAAGGATATCACAAACCCAGCTATAATTGGCAAGAAGAAGATAAAGCGCATTAGCCTTGAAAAACTGGAAGAAGAGTCATGGCTGCCATGATTTTTGTTTTTTATAATTTATAAGCCTGTTGAACAATTTATTTCTATGAAAAAAGAAAAAATCATCGTCACATCTGCCCTGCCCTATGTAAATGGCATCAAACATCTGGGCAATATAGTCGGCTCGCTACTGCCTGCGGACATTTTTCACAGGTTTCTTGATTTATTCGGTATAGAAAATATCTATATCTGCGGCACAGACGAGCATGGAGCGGCAACGGAAATAGCCGCTCTGGAAGAGAATCTGGGTGCAAAGGAATACTCGGACAAATACTACGAGATACAGAAAAACATATATAGAAAATGGAATTTCGATTTTACTTTTTTTGGACGCACATCATCAGAAACGCACCATAAAACAACAAAAGAAATTTTTCTCGGGATGCATAAAAACGGCTACATAAAGGAAGGAGAAATAACCCTGCCCTACTGCAAAAACTGCGAAAGATTTTTGCCGGACAGATTCATAACAGGTGTCTGCCCGCACTGTTCTTATGAATCAGCAAGAGGCGACCAGTGCGAGAAATGCGGCAAGGTGCTGGACCCGATAGAGCTGATAACGCCAAAATGCACGATATGCGGCAAAAGCGAAATAATTTTTAAAGAGGAGAAGCACCTGTTCCTTGACCTTACAAAATTAGAGGGAAAGCTGAAGAAATGGCTGATGGAGAAAAAATGGCCCGATGCGACAAAGAATTTCGCGCTAGGATGGATAAAAGAAGGATTAAGGCAGAGGTGCATCACGAGAAATCTTGAATGGGGCATTTCTGTCCCTTTGAAAGGCTACGAGCATTTGGTGTTTTATGTGTGGTTTGACGCGCCCATAGGCTACATATCCATAACAAAAGACGCTGAGCTAAAAGGAATAATAAAAGACGCCGACAAATACTGGGCTGATGCCCTCATTTACCATTTCATCGGCAAGGACAATGTGCCTTTCCATACTATTTTTTGGCCGGGGACATTGATGGCTGCTGGCAGGCATAATCTTCCTGAATATGTCACGGGCTATGAATTTCTTAACTGGGAAGGAAAAAAATTCTCCACAAGCAAAGGAATAGGTTTGTTTTCAGATGAGGCATTAGAGCTTTATCCTGCTGACTATTGGAGATTCTACCTGTCAAGAGTGCTGCCAGAAGCAAAGGACTCCAACTTTGACTGGATTGACTTTAAAAACAGGATTAACAACGAGCTGATTGCCAACTACGGCAATTTATTTTACCGCGTGACTTCGTTCATAGAAAAAAATTTTTCCGGAAAAATTCCAGAAGGCAAAACAGATGCAAAACTTCACAAGCAGCTAAAGGAAAAAATGGATAAAATAGAAAAGCTTGTGAAAAATGTAAAATTAAAAGAAGCATTGGATGAAGCGCTCGCTGCGTCATCCATAACAAACAAGTATTTTCAGGAAAAAAAACCTTGGGAAGGCAGCGCAGACAATGCATTGTATAATTCAGCAAATGCACTGCGCATAATCACGACAATGCTTTTGCCTTTTATTCCTGAGACAACGGAAAAAGCGCTTTCATTGCTTGGTTCGGAAAAAGAATGGAGCGGCAAATTCTCCCTAAAACCAGGGCAAAAAATAGAGCCGGCAATGCTTTTCAAGAAAATAGATGACAAGGAAATAGAAAAAGCGAAAAAATACAGGACAAAATATGCAAAAACAATAAGCGAAAAAGGCATTGATGAAGAGGATTTGGACATACGCATCGGCGAGATAATTAAGGCGGAAAATCACCCGCACGCGGACAAATTATATGTTTTGGAGATAGATTTTATTGATGAGCAAAGGACATTAGTCGCGGGCATAAAGCAGTTTTACAGCAAAGAAGAATTAAAAGGGAAAAAAATAGCTGTGCTCACAAATCTGGAAGAAAAGGAGATAAAGGGCGTGAAGAGCAACGGAATGATTCTTGCGGCAGGAAATTCAATAATAACATCCGGCCTGCCGAAAGGCGCGGTAATCATGCAGTCAGACAAAAAAATAACAATAGACGATTTCGGGAAGCACGAAATAATCATCAGTGGCAATAAAGTTCTGTGCGACGGCAAAATACTTGACTTGATTCCTGACAGAAAAGCGAAAGAAGGCAGCAGGGTTTCCTGAATTGAGGCTGTCAATATGAAAAAAGAAAAAAATCCGCTTAAAATGCTAAAAGAGCTTAGAAAGGATATCGTGATAAAACAGTCAGATATAGAGAAAATGATAAAAAAGAGCAAGAAAGAATGGAGCAAGATAAAGTAATATCAAAAATATAGCCTGAAATCAAATTCAATACTCAGGCACGCTCACGGCAGCCGTATACCTGCCGTCCTTTTTCGGCACGCTGAATGTGTAGTCAAAATTCCCCTTTGCGTCCGTGTCAGCATAGTCAATAAAGACAGTGTTGTTTTCTGAGTCATAAACGCGTATCTTAATATCTATGTTTTCCCTGGTCCCGCAGTCAACAGGGCTGCACTCATATCCGCATGTTTTATTGTCAACAACAACATAGCCGCCTTTTTCGCATTTCGGCTCAGCCTCGCACGGCGATGTCGTGTAATCCTGTTTGCATATGTGATGGCAGCCGATGACGCTGGTGACAGATTTATATTGCACAAATAATTCTCTCCCCTGCCTCCAAAATAAACCATAAAACCACATACCAAGAATTGTTAAGACAATTCTTAGCACGTTGCCTATATACCCGCCCCAGAAGCTGCTGTCCTCGCCGCGGCAGTTCAGGCTTTCATAGCCATTTTTGCAGTCCTTGCATTTCACCTTTGAGTTAAACCAGCCATTTTCCTCGCTGCAGCCCGCATCATGTGTGTCCCTGCATACATATCTCAATCCTTTGCAGGTGGTTGATATGCCCTGCACAGTCCCTGTTATTGATGCTATTGAGTCAGCTTCTATTATTTCTTTGTCAATATTGGATTTTACCTGATAATCGCTTATTTTATCGCAGTAATGGTCGCCATATGGCAGTTTTTTCGGGTTTGTTATTTTTTCTTCATCACTGGCATAGAAAAGCTCGTCTGTTCCAGGCACAACAGGAGATTGCAAGACAATTGAAATATTTCTACCGGCAAAAACAGATGATTCATTCCTGAGCGGCTTGTAGGATTCATTCATTATGTACTCGCCCAGCTTTCTTCTGCCTCCCGAAACCTTCATTACATCATATCCGATGCACCAGCAGTTTTCGGGGCAGTCAGTGTTTGCGATAGGCCCCTTGATTTGATAGAGCTTGCCTTCCATTTCTTCGGGAATTTGTATATCTTTTAGCTCCGCCATTGTTGTGGCTGTCAGGTTTTCCGAATACGGCTGGCATGTGTAATAAAAAATATAAGGGTATATGGCATTTTTCATGCACTCGGAAGCGCAATTAAGCTTTTCCGGATTAGCTGCACTTTCTTTTGTATCCACAACAGCAGCGATGACTATGCCGCCATATACAAATGCCGCAATGAGCATGGTACATACAGCCAGCGCAGTGAATTTTTTCAGCATATTAACTATATTTATTGCCCCCATTATAAATAAAATAACCGCCAATCACAATCTTTAAATATATGGCTAATAACCATAATAGTATGGCTATAAAACATAAATATATGGCTAAAAACCATATAGAGAGCGAGGCTTTCCAGATACTGCGGCTGCTGATTGAGAACAAAAAAGAGAAATACAGCATCAGGAGGCTGTCAAAAGCAAGGAAGATAAACTACAAGTCGGCATACAACGCAATAATGAATTTAAAAGAAGAAGGGATTGTTGATATAGAAAAAATCGGCAACATGAGCATCTGCTCTTTTAACGGCAATTTTAGCCCGCTTGTTTTCGCGGTTGAATATGAAATAAGAAATGAGGCGCTGAAAAAGAAAAAAATTCTTGAGATATACACTCGCCTTAATAAATTGCCGTTTTCTTTCGTTGCCCTGATTTCAGAAAATGATAAAATAATAATCATATCTGACAGAGAAGCAGAAGTAAAAAAAGTTCTTTCTAATTGTGATTTTGCCGTTTTATCGCCAGATGACTTTTCAAAGAACAAAGAAACAACTGTGAAAAAAGCAATCCTGTTTGGAATAGAGGAATTTTATAGGCTGATGAAAAATGACAGATGAAAATATAAAAATAAATATTGATTTGAAGAAATTCGCTGTTTTTGTAGTGGTGGCAATGCTGCTCGTATTCTTTTTGCTGCCAAACCAGGTTTTGGTTGCCTATGCAAATCCGGACTATGGGCAAAAGCAAATAGCAGAAATAAAGGACACCATAAGCCTTGCAAACTCATTTGCTCTTTTGTCAAATATATTTTCTGATGCTCTAAGCCAGCAAATTCCTGCAACGGGGTATGCTATAGCTGATGTCTATGCCAATACGACAGGCGATGCGATCACGGACGCAGAATTAAAAAAATGCAGCGAATGCGCTGGGAATAATTATTTTTCAATATGCCTGGAGGATGGAAAGTATATTTGTTCAAACCAGAGAGGGCAATGCCTGCCTGGCTATACAAAAAAAGATTGCCTGAATTTAGTAAGCATTATAACCAGCGATAATAACCAGTCATGCGAGACAGAATGCTCTCAGGGAACTGTCTATCCAAAAATTTATACCAGCGCGTGCATCAATGCGGACAAAAAATTAACCAAAGACGACCCGGAAATTTATTCTATTCTCAAAAACAGCACAGGGCTGGTATCAGATATTAACGGGCCGCTGGGCAAAATGAGCTGTGTTTCTGGAAACTGTTACTGCATCGGCTTTGAAGCCAATATGACACCGACAGAAGACCCGTTCAAGGACAGCACAAAGCTCAAGACGCCGACTGCGCCGGGCACAGGAAAGCTGCCTTACGGAAAGACAGGCGAGCTGCAGTATGTGCCGAAGAAGCAGGCTAACCTAATAGATTGCAGCAAGGCAGATGATTATAGTTTTGACTTAAAGCTGCAGCCAGAGCTCGCAGAGGCAAATTCCCTGATTACCGTGTCGGGAAATGTGGAAAAGACATCATCGGTCTGCGAGGGCGTGAAATACAACTGCAGGTTTACATATGATGCGAGCTGCAAGGCC
>DATDUE010000022.1:0-17120 GCA_035290505.1 archaeon
TCAAGGAAAATTCAAAAAGAATAATTCTTGCGAAATCAAAACGTGGCTGAGTATAATTATAATGTTTATAATCCCAATAGTAGTTTTTTATTGTCTGTCCCTCCTGCGCTTTCAAAGCCCGCTACAAATTCCACAGGTGCCCGCAGTGCGGCTGTGAGCGGAAATGATTACCAATACAGCATTTATATACTTTTTCTTCCATGAAAGTAATGCTCTCATGTACCGTATAGGGTTGAACAATGAAAAAAACAGGTCAACTTTACTCGTAGATTGCGTGTTCTAAAGGAAAATAGGCTTAAAAAACCTCTGAAAGAAGTAAAATGAAAAAATATGCACCGTTTGCGTGAGCACTATCATCTTTCGATGATAGTGCTAGCTGCTAAGAGCATTATCGTGCAGACAGAAGCACGAAGTGCTTCATACAGTTCGACAATGCTCTTCACGCAAACGGTGCTATGAAAGAAAAAGGTGAAAATATATTCCATATGTGAAAAGACCGAGGAGAGGCTCGCTGCAGTACTGGCCGAGAAAGAGAGCCAAGCGAATCTATCCGAGAGAGAGCCACTATCCTGATATAAAAGACGCAATGCCCTTAGGCTTCGCAGGCTGGAAAGCAGGCATGACGCATGTTCAATATGTAGAGACAGATTCTCATTCACCCAGATACGGAAAAACAACATCAAAAGCAGTGACTATTTTAGATGCTCCTTCATTGCTTGTATGCGGCATAAGATATTACAAAAAAGAGCCTGCTTTGCATGTATCGGGCGAGAAATGGACGGAAAAATTTCCCAAAGACCTCGACATAAAAAGAAAGATAGCCAAGACAGGTTCTTCAAAGGAACAAGTAAATTTTGATGATGTGCGTTTGATTGTATCAACGCAGCCGGCAAAGAGCGGTATGCGGAAGAAAAAGCCAGAGGTCTTCGAGCTCGGAATAGGTGGCGACGCTGCTGCGAAAAAAGAATATGCAGAAAAAATGCTCGGCAAGGAGATTTCTGCAAAAGATGTCTTCAAGTCAGGCGAAATTATTGATGTTTCTGCTGTGACAAAGGGGCACGGCTTCACCGGGCCTGTAAAAAGATACGGCATCAGGATACAGGGAAGAAAGGACAAGCAGATGCATAGGCATGTAGGCGCAATAGGCAGCACAACGCCAAGGCATATTGACTGGCGCGTGCCGCAGGCAGGGCAATATGGATTTTTCACGCGCACGGAATTCAGCAAAAGATTGATAATGATAGATGATGACGGAAAAAAAGTAATTCCTAAAGGCGGATTCCTCGGTTACGGAAACCCGCAGTCATTCATAATGATAGAAGGCTCTGTGCCTGGCCCGAGAAAAAGGCTGATAAGGATAAGAAAAACAATAAGGGGAGCAAAGTTCTCGCCTATAGAAATAAAATATATTTCTATTGACAGCAAGCAGGGGAAATGATTATGAAAAAAGCCAGATTATATGAACTCAGCGGAAATGTAAAGGAAGAGATATCATTGCCAAAAATATTCAGCACGCCGTACAGGCCTGATGTCATAAAAAGAGCAGTTCTTGCCGAGCAGTCAGCAGATAGGCAGCCCTATGGCTCTGATCCATTGGCAGGAAAAAGGACTTCAGCTCATTATCACGGAAAAAGGCGATACAGATGGGCCATGATGAACAGGGAGATGTCCCGAATCCCCCGTATACACGGAAAAGTGGGTTACATGGTATGGAGAGCTCGCTTCGCGCCGCATGCCGTGAAAGGGCGAAGAGCACACCCGCCAAAAGCAGAAAAAATATGGGAACAGAAAATCAACACTAAAGAAAAAATACTTGCAATAAAATCCGCGCTTGCGGCTTCTGCTGATATGGAGCTTGTCAGGGCAAGGGGACACAAAACAGAGGCAACACCGATAATTTTTACAGATGAGTTTGAAAAAATAAAAAAGACAAAGGATGTAGAAGCGCTCTTGGAAAAAATCATAAAAGACGAGCTGAAAAGATGCAGGGAGAAAAAAGTCAGGGCAGGGAAGGGAAAAATGCGCGGCAGGAAGTACAGGAAAAAGAAAGGGCCTGTGATAATTACGGATGAAAAATCAGAAATACTGAAATCCGCAAAGAATATAGCCGGTGTTGACGCAATTTCAATAAGCGAAATAAGTGCAGAGATGCTTGCTCCGGGCGCGCACGCTGGTAGGCTTTTGATAACTACAGAATCAACGCTGAAAAAAATTCAGGAAAAATTTGGTGAGTAAGTTATGGTTGAAAAGCAGAAAGAAGAAAAAAACGCAAAGCAGGAAAAACCTGAAAAGGAAAGGCCAAAAAAGGAAAAAACGGAAATAAAAAAAGAGAAAAAATCCGCTTTTTCAAAGATAAAGAAAGCTGTAAAAAAAGAAGAATTGAAGCCGATTGAGCCGCAAAATACATCGGCAACAACTCTGGAGCCGTTTGAAATCATACGTTTCGTGCTTATGACAGAGAAATCTGTTCAGAATATAGAGCTGCAGAACAAGCTTGTGTTTATCGTTAACAGAAAATCGACAAAAAACGAGATAAAAAATGCAGTGGAAGCCGCTTTCCAGAAAAATGTTTCCGATGTGAAGACAGTGATAGACAGGTATGCAAGAAAGAAGGCATTTGTAAGGTTCAAAGAGCCCGGCACAGCAGGCGACATTGCTGTAAGGCTCGGGGTGATTTAATGGGTAAACTTTTACGACAGCAAAGAAGAGGCAAAGGCTCGCCTACATACAGCTCGTCAAGCCATCGCAATCTTGGAAAAACAGAACATGGTTTTGGCATAGTAACTGACATAGTTCATGACTCAGAGAAAAAATCTCCTGTCGTTATTGTAAAGTCAGGCGACAAAGAATTCCTTGCGATAGCAAGAAAAGGCGAAGCAGTGGGAACTGATTATTCATCATCAGAAATAGGCAGCATGCCAGAGGGAACAAAAATATTCAATATTGAAATTGTGCCTGGCGACAATGGAAAGCTTTGCCGTTCGCCCGGCTCGGCAGCGTCAATCCTCTCTCACGAAGGTGAAAAGACAACAGTTCTGCTGCCTTCAAAAAAAAAGAAAACACTGCTTTCAAAATGCATGGCCGTGATAGGTTCGCCAGCAGGCGCAGGAAGAATAGAAAAGCCGTTCATGAAGGCAGGCAAGATGCATCATGCTATGAGGGCTGTCGGTAAATTATATCCTCACACAAGTGGCGTTTCGATGAATCCGCTTGATCACCCGTTCGGAGGAAAAACAAAGCCTGGAAAGCACAAGTCAGTTTCAAGGCATATGCCACCCGGCAAGAAGGTCGGAAGCATATCTCCAAGGAGGACAGGAAAGAAGAAGTGATAATATGGCTAAAAAATTCACATACCGCGGAAAAAGCATTGAGGAATTGCAGTCGATGGAATTAGATGAGTTTGCAAAACTCCTGCCATCAAGGGAAAGAAGAAAAATGAAAAGAGGCTTCACTATGAAAGAGAAAAAGCTTCTGGAAAATGTCAGGAAATTCAAAGGGCAGGACAAGCTCATCAGGACAAGGGCACGCGACATGATAGTGCTGCCTGAAATGATTGACGCAAAAATCGGCGTTTACAGCGGCAAGGAATACAAAATGGTTATAATCTCGCCGGAAATGCTCGGGCACAGGCTTGGCGAGTTTTCTTTGACGCGGAGCCGAGTAAAGCACAGCGCTCCTGGGCTTGGCGCAACGCGCTCTTCGAAGTCCGTGCCGCTGAAGTAAATGGTGAAAATATGAAAACATACACGTTCGTTCCGAAGCAGAAATATGCGAAAGCATATGGAAACAATCTGAGGATATCTACAAAGGGCTCGGAAAAAATATGCAGGGTATTGCGCAGAAAGAAACTTTCTGCCGCGAAACGATTGCTTGATGATCTGCTTAGCGAGAAAAGAAGCCTTGATGGAAAGTATTATACAAAAACAGTAAAAAACATAAAAATGCTCCTGGAATCATGCGAAAAAAACGCCGAGTTTCTTGGTTTGAGCAGCGACGCGCTTTTTGTCCATGCATCAGCGCATACAGGAACAATTATGCGCAGGCGGAGAAGAAGGTCAGGTTTCGGGACAAAAATCAAGAGCACGAATATCGAAATAATGCTTATTGAAAAGGGAAAGACAAAAGGCGTTTCGAAAGAAAAGATAGAAAAAGAAATAAAAAAGAAAATTGAGGAAAAAGCGGAAAAAATAGCAGAGAAGCATAAAGCCGAAATAAAAAAAGAAGTCAACGGGCTTCATGAAACTGAAAAGAAAATAAAGGAAGATGAAAAGAATCTTGAAAAAGTAGAGAAAAAGGCGGAAGAAAAAGGTGATTAAAATCAAGGAAAGAATTTTCATAAACAAAGCGAAGGAAAGTTTTGCACTCAAGGAATTCGTGAAAAAACAGTTCGTGGAGGCAAAATGCGGAAATGTGGAAATACAGCATACCCCGCTTGTCACAAGAATAATCATATGGACATCAACTCCGGGCCTTGTGATTGGCAGCGGCGGAGAGCGCATCAGGGAGATGACAGAGCGATTAAAAAAGGACTTTCATCTGGAAAATCCCCAGATAGATGTGCAGAAGATATATGAACCGGATATGGACCCGAACATTGTTGCGCAGAATATAGCGTCTGCCATAGAGGCAAATACAAACCACAAGAGGCTTGGAAATTACTATACACAAAGAATAATGAGGGCGGGCGCCATAGGGTGTGAAATAGTCATAGCAGGAAAGCTCGCAGGACAAAGGTCAAAGACAGCAAGGTTTACTGCTGGATACCTGAAAAAATGCGGCGAGCCTGCCATGCGTGATGTCATAAAAGGGTTTGCTGTTGCAAATCCTAAACTAGGCAATATTGGCATTAAAGTGAAAATAATGGTGAGGCATTCAGACTTTGAAAAAATAATGGGGGAAAATCATGGCGATAATCAGGAAAAAGCAGCTCAAACAGATGAGCAGCAAGGAAATGAATGAAAAGTTAAGCGAGATAAGGATTGAACTTTTAAGGGAAAAGGCATCCAGTGAAATAGGCACTGTAAAGAGCCCGAAAAAAATACGCGAGCTCAGGCGAAGCCTTGCAAAAATACTTACAAAGAAAAATATTGCCAAGAAGGGGGAAAGCAGACAATGATATGCCAGAAATGCGGCTTGCCTAAAGAGCTTTGCATTTGCGAAACAATAGCCAAGGAAGCGCAGAAAATAAAAGTTTATGTTGTCGAAAAGCGCTTTAAGAAAAAACTGACAGTCGTAAAGGGCATTGACGTATCCAGAATAAACATCAAGGCGCTGATGAAAAAAATGAAATCAAGCCTTGCGTGCGGCGGAACTTACAAAAATGATGAAATAGAGCTGCAGGGCGACCACAGGGAAAGAGTAAAAGAAATACTGATAAAAGAGGGTTTTCCGAGGGAAATGATTGAAGTGAGATAAAATGAGAACAGCAAGAAATATTTTAAGGCACGAACTCATCGGGCTTGACTGCATAGTTATGAAAGCAAGCAACAAGTCAAGCACAGGCATAAGCGGAAGAATAGTTGACGAGACGATGAAGACAGTTGTGATAAAAGATACAGATATGAAACGAGTGCAAAAAAGCGGGTCAACATTCAGATTGTCACTGTCTGGAAAAAAGGTTGATGTGAATGGCAGATATCTGTTGGCAAGGCCTGAAGACAGAATAAAGAAAAAATTCAATAAGTGGTGAGTTATAATGAAAAAAAATAATCAAAAAAATATCGGCATAGATGCTGCCCAGCCTGAAAATACATGTAGCAGCAGCAAATGCCCGTGGCATGGGCATTTGAAAATACGCGGAAGAGTTTTTGTCGGCACAGTCGTTTCGACAAAGCCGATGAACACGGCAATAGTGGAGTGGAATTTTTACAACTTCGTGCCGAAATACGAAAGGTATGAAAGAAAAAAGACAAGAATTGTTGCCCATCTTCCAGCATGTGTAAATGCAGCAAAAAGTGATATTGTGCGCATATCAGAGTGCAGGCCGATTTCAAAATCAAAAAAATTTGTGGTTATTGAGAAGGTGATTATATGAATTCAAAACAGAAATTTGAGGTGTTTTTGAAATGAAACCAATTTCAGCAAAAATTCCGAAAGTAATTCATCTTAAGACAAGGCTTGAGTGTGCCGATAACACGGGTGCTAAAGAATTGGAATTAATAGCCGTCAAAGGGTACAAGGGTGTCAAGAGAAGACTGCCAAAAGCGGGCGTTGGCGACGTTATAATATGTTCGGTAAAAAAAGGAAACGAAAAAATGAGAAAAACGATTGTTTATGCTGTTATTATACGGCAGAAAAAGGAGTACAGGCGGCCTGATGGCATGAGGGTGAAATTCACAAGTAATGCCGCCATTATTGTCAATCCAAAGACATTCGAGCCCCAGGGAACAGAAATACGCAGCGTTGTCGCTAAGGAAGCTGTCGAAAGATTTTCGATGATAGGCAAAATATCAAGCATAGTGTTGTGATATATATGAGAAAAAAATTTTCAAACAAGTGGCTGCAAAGCAGGCAGCCGAGAAAGCAGAGAAAATACAGATATAATGCGCCTATGCACAGGAGGCAGAAAATGATATCTGCTCACCTTAGCAAGGAATTGAGAAAAGAATTCAAGAAAAGGGCGATAGGCATCCGCGTCAATGACGAAGTGAGAATAATGAGGGGAAAATTTGCAAAGATGTCTGGAAAAATAACAGAAGTTGACTTGAAAAGACTGAAGGTTTTTGTTGATTGCGCAAAGCGCAAGAAGGCAAGCGGTCAGGAAATGAATATTCCGCTGGATCCAAGCAACATTTTGATAACAAAACTAAACTTAGATGACAGGATGAGAAAGAAAATTATTTCAAGAAAGAGCGAAAAAAAATGAGATGATATATATGAAAAGACTGACAGCGCCAAAATTCTGGCCGATTGAAAAAAAGACAAAAAAGTTTGTCCTCGAGCCGAAGCCAGGTCCGCACCCAAAGCACAGATGCTTTACTTTGGGCATTGTGCTGCGCGATTTGCTTGGTCATGCACATACAATGAAAGAGGCGAAGAAAATGCTTAAGTCAGGCCATGTCCTTGTTGACAATAAACAGAGAAAAGAAACAGCATTTCCTGTAGGATTGATGGACATAATTCATGTGGGCAGCGAATCGTATAGGATTGTCCCTGGAAACAAAAACCTGATGCTTAAAAAAATAGATGAAAACGATGCAAAAATAAAGCTGCTTGAGATCAAAAACAAAAAAATCATCGGCAGCAGGACACAGCTAAATCTGCATGACGGAAGCAACATAATCAGCAGCGAAAAATGCAAGACAGGCGATGTCATAGTTTATGATATTGAAAAAAAGGAAATAAAGGAAATTTTCCCCATGGAAAAGGGCTCTTCAGTGATTATAACAAGCGGGCACAACACAGGAAAAACTGGAAAAATAGAGAAAATAATCATAACAAAGGGCTCGCAGATGAACTATGTTGTTGTTGAAATAGACGGCAAAAAAAAGCTGCTCCCAAAGAATTACGCTTTTGTTATAGGAAGGGAAAGGCCTGCTATAGAGCTATGATGTGAGATGTATGAACAAGATGCGCGAAATAAGAATAGAAAAAATAGTTCTGAACATCGGCTGCGGCACTACGGCAAAGATAGATGACGCAAAGCATATCCTGGAGAAAATCAGCAATAAAAAAGCTGTGATAACAAAAACAAGGAGAAGGACGACATTTAATGTCCCGAAAGATAATGCCATAGGATGCAAGGTTACAATAAGGGATGGAAAGGAAGAAATGCTTAGAAAGCTGCTCAGCGCTAAGGACAATGTTTTGAGCGAAACAAGCTTTGACAGCACGGGAAATTTTTCCTTCGGCATCAAAGAATACATTGATATTCCTGGAGTAGAATATGAACCTAAAATAGGCATGCTGGGGTTTGACGTGTGCGTTGCATTGGAAAGGCCGGGATATCGGATGAAAAGAAAAAAAATTTCGTTTCGTATCGGAAAAAAACATGCGATAAAAAAGGATGATGCGGTAAAATTTATGAAAGAAAAATTAAATATAAAAATTGTTTGATGTGTCAAATATGAGAAGAAAGGAAATAAAAAGAAAAATCGGAAAGGGCTCAAGGAAATGCATAAGGTGCGGCAGCATGCGCGGCGTAATAAGAAAATATAATCTCTATTACTGTAGGAGATGCTTCCGCGAGGTTGCGGCAGAAATAGGATTCAAGAAATATGGGTGATTGAAATTAGACAGGATATTTTATCAGATGTAATATACGTTTTGAACAATGCGGACAACATGGGTAAGCCATCTTGCACCACGCCTGCATCAAAAATGATAAAAAACATGCTAGAAGCGCTGCAGAAAAACGGGTACATAGGAAAGATAGAATTCATTGATAACGGCAGATCAGGTCACTTCAATGTTGAAATGATCGGAAAAATAAACAAGTCAAGGATAATAAAGCCCAGATTTACTGTAAAGAAAAATGAGTTTGAGAAATGGGAGAAGAGATATCTTCCATCCAGAGACATAGGCATTCTTATTATTTCAACCCCTGTTGGCATGATGACGCACAGAGAAGCAAAAGAAAAAGCCATCGGAGGCAGGCTGGTTGCGTACATATATTGATGGTTTTTATGATAGAAAAAAAAGTTTCTGTTCCGGATAATGTTGAAATCGAAATAAGCGGCAAAAATGCAGTGATCAGGGGCACGAAAGGAGATATAACCAGGGATTTTGACGATCCAAGATTCAACAAATCAGTTGAAATAAAGAAAGAGGGCAGGACAGTCATTGTAATGTCCGCGAGCGACAACAGGAAAATAAAGGCGTTTGTCGGCACCATAGCTGCGCATATTGACAACATGATAAAAGGCGTTACTGTCGGGTATAAGTACACAATGAAAATACATCATGTGCACTTTCCAATGTCTCTGGCTGTAAAGGATAATACTGTTCAAATAAAGAATTTTCTTGGCGAGAAAGGCACACGCACGGCAAAGATATCCGGCAGGGCTGAAATCAATATAGACAAAGACGATATAATGATCACAGGAATAAATCTTGAGGATGTGGGACAGACAGCGGCAAATATTGAGAGGGCGGTAAAGCTGTCAAAAAATGACAGGAGAATATTCATTGACGGCATTTACCTTTCAGGAAAATTTTTGCAAAATGGTGAGAAAATATGAACAAATTCAGAAGGCAGGACTATTTCCGCTATTCACGCCTCGGAAAAAAGTGGCGAAGGCCGAAAGGCCTGCAGAGCAAGCAGAGGATAAAGAAGGGCGGCTCGGGCTTCAGGCCAAGAATAGGATATGGCAGCAGCGCAAAAAAAGAAATAATTTTGATAAAAAATGTTAATGAGCTTCTAAATATAAAAAAATCAGACAGGGCTATTTATATGATATCGTCAACGGTCGGGCTAAAAAAGAAAATAGATATAGCCAAGAAAGCCAAAGAGATAAAATTTCCTGTTAAGGGCATAGGAAAAATATTGAAGACAGAAAAAAAAATGCAAAAGAAGAAACAAGGGAAGCAGAAGAAAGAAGAAAAAAAGGAAGTCAGCAAGGAAAAAAAGGAAGAGGAAAAAAAAGAAAAAGAAGGCAAGAGCAATGAATCAAAAAAATAAATGCCCGGTGTGCTGGGATTTCGCGGATGAAATAGGCAAAGAAATATTCCGCTGCGCGAAATGCGACATAACATTTAATGAGTTCAGACTTTCATCAAAATCAGAATTCAGGGAAATTGAAAGGGAGTGCAATTAGGTGTTTTTATGAGATTATCTCAAAAAAGAATTGCGGCAAAAATACTGAAATGCGGCTTGGGCAGGATATGGGTAGACCCGTCAAGATTAAGCGATGTGGTCGATGCCATAACATCCACTGACATAAAAAGCCTGATAAAAAACGGGATTATAAGGAAACTGCCTGAAAAAGGCATAAGCAATTACAGGAAGAAAAAACTTATGAAACAGAAAAAGAAGGGAAGACGCAGCGGCCACGGGACAAGAAAAGGCACAAGAAAAGGAACAAAAAAGAGAAAATGGATGGCAAACATACGTGCTCAAAGAAAAATGCTGAGAGAGCTGCTTGATTCGGGAAAAATATCAAAAAAGACATACAGGCATATGTATCAGATATCAAAAAGCGGTTTTTTCCGAAGCCGCTCTCATTTGAATGTGCATCTGCAGAGATTAGGGCTGGTTAAAGAGGAAAAAGGTGAAAAAAATGTTCCGTAGAAGGCATGAAAAGAAAACAAATTATAGTCAGAGACTTGCCATGCTAAAGTCAGGAAAGTCCAGAATAGTTGTACGCAGGTCGCTGAGCAATGTAAGGGTTCAAATTATAAGTTTTTATGAGGGCGGCGACAAGACAGAAGTTGATTTTTGCTCAAAATCATTAAAAAAATATGGCTGGAAAGGCCATGGCGGCAGCGTGCCTTCGGCATATTTAGCGGGGTATAAGGCAGGCTCTGAGGCAATAAAAAAAGGGATAGAAGAGGCAATAGCTGATATAGGCATGCATACATCGATAAAAGGCTCGGTAATATATGCTGCCATCAAGGGAGCAAAAGATGCAGGGATGAAAATACCCCTTGGGGCTGATATAATTCCAGATGATGAAAAAATACGCGGCGCTCATATAGCTGAATATGCGAAGAAAATAAAAGGCAGCGAAAAATACAGCAAACAATTTTCATTTTATCTGAAAAATAATTTTTCCCCTGAAGATATTCCAAAACATTTTGATGAAGTAAAAAAGAAGATTGATAGTCAATAGCATCATTTGCGTGAGCACCATCATCTTTTGATGACGGTGCTAGCAGTTAAGGCTACCGCAAAATGCGGTAGCCTTCACGCAAATGATGCTTTATGAAAAGGTGATAAACATCAGAGATAGAGAAGAAGAGTCCATATGGAAGCCAAAAACAGAAGTAGGCATGAAAGTTTTTGAAGGGACAATTACAAACATAGATGAGATTTTCAGCTCAGGCAAAAAAATCAGCGAACCCGAAATAGCTGACAGACTGCTCACGCTAAAAAGCGAGATAATATTTATCGGCGGATCGCCGGGAAAAGGTGGCGGCATCAAAAGAACTACAACAAGAAGAACTGTAAGAATGCACCGGAGCGGAAGGAGATACAAAGTATCGGCGCTTGTTGTTGTCGGCGACAGCAACGGCCATATTGGAATAGGAAAAGCGTCTGCTGTCGAGCATTCTGTTGCCATAGAAAAAGCCACGCAGGCCGCGAAGCTTAATATTATTCCGGTAAAAAGAGGATGCGGCTCATGGGAATGCGGCTGTAAAGAAGGGCACAGCATTCCGGTTTCCATAAACGGCAAATCCGGTTCTGTGAACATAGCATTGAAGCCGGCCCCGAAAGGCGTGGGCCTTTGCGTGAATGACGAGGCAAAAAAAATGATGAGGCTTGCTGGAATAAACGATATATGGTGCTCAAGCTTCGGCGATACGCGGAGCAGGGTTAATTATGCTTTTGCGCTCTTCAAGGCGTTTAAGAAAATAAACAGGATGAAGATGTAAATTATGACAGTCAGATTCAAGAAAAAAGTAAAAAAAATGAGAGGCTCGTCTACGCACGGCTACGGCTCCAAAAAAAAACATCGCGGTGGCGGCTCCCGCGGCGGGCGGGGCTATGCGGGCTCGCACAAGCATAAGTATGCCGGAATAATGAAGAATGAGCCCGGGCACTTCGGGTTTAAGGGATTTTATTCTACAAAGAAAAAGGCAAAAACAATAAATGTTGGCGAGCTTGAAAAAATTGCAAAGAACAGTGAAATAGACCTAACAGAAATAGGATATGACAAACTGCTTGGCAATGGCGAAATAAAGAAAGCCTTAACAGTAAAGGTGAAAAAAATTTCTATTCAGGCAAAAGAAAAAATAGAAAAGTCAGGCGGCAAAATAATTTCAGAAGAATAATCATTTATGATTTTCGTCGTGAGCATCATCGCATTTCTGCGATGATGCTAGCTGCTAAGGGTATCATCAAAAGATGATACCCTTCCCGACGAAAATCATTTTATAAAAATGAGGAAGAATAATCATGGACGTTATCGAGGCAATAACATCAAAGCTTCCGGGAATTCAGGAGCCAAAGGCATACCTGTCATTCAAGCAGAGATTGAAATGGACAGGATTAATACTCCTGCTTTTTTTATTTTTGGGGCAGGTGACTGTCTATGGCGTGAGCGTCGCCACCAAGGAAAGATTCCAGTTTTTGGAAATAATTCTCGGCTCATCGTTCGGTACATTGATGACGCTTGGTATCGGACCCATAGTGACAGCTTCTATTATTCTGCAGTTGCTTGTCGGCTCAAAGATAATTCCATGGGACCTGAAGACAGAAGAAGGCAAAAAAAAGTTTCAGGGTGTGCAGAAGCTGCTGGTGATTTTTTTCTGTCTTTTCGAAGCTTATACATTTGTTGCTTTTGGCGCTATTCAACCCATAAACAATGAACCCGGCCTGATGATTGCTGTCGTGCTGCAAATTGCATTTGGCGGATTTCTTGTTCTGCTCATGGATGAGGTTGTGTCAAAATGGGGAATAGGCTCTGGCGTGTCTTTATTCATAGCAGCCGGAGTAGGCAAAAGCATATTTATTCGTGCATTAAATCCATTGCCAGCTCCGGGAGGCACAGATCCTTCAGGCTTGATACCATTGTTTGTGATTTTATTAGGAAAGGGTGATATCTATCAGGCAGTTTTACAATTGCTGCCGATATTTGCGACAATCATAGTTTTCCTTATTGTCGTCTATGCTCAGGCGATAAAAGTAGAAATACCGCTCGCGTTCGGCTCAATAAGGGGATTCTCAAGGCGATGGCCTTTGCAGCTGCTCTATACAAACACAATACCGATTATTTTAGTGGGAGCGCTGCTTGCCAACGTCCAGCTCGTGGGCAGCATGATGGCAAAGACGACAACAGAAGAAGGGCTGCGCTGCGGCTTTCTCGGTTGCTTTGACGAGAGTAATATAGCAGTAAGTGGGATATCAGCTTTCTTGCGCTCACCGACATCATTGCAGATACAGGTATTCTTCCTGGTGTTCATGCTTTTTATTTTCATTGGCGGGTTTCTCTCCTTTTACAAAAAATTCAAGGAGCCTGCAAAAGTGGTTGCACTCTTTGGCATCGCTGGATTTGTGCTTGCGGCAATAACAGCAAACGCAACCGTAGGGCTGCCGGTTTTTGACGAGTCATTGCGCGCCATGACTTATCTCGTATTAATGGTAATAGGCGCCACGATTTTTTCTATTTTCTGGGTTTCAACCAGCGGCATGGACGCGAACACGGTAGCAGGGCAGATAGAGGGCATGGGCATGCAGATACCCGGCTTCCGCCGTGACCCTCGCATAGTTCAGCAGGTTTTAGACAGGTATATACCAACGCTTGCTATAATCAGCGGGCTGTTTATCGGCATTCTCGCATCTTTTGCTGACTTTACAAGCGCCCTCGGGACATGAACAGGAATATTGCTTACTGTCATGATAATCTATGGCTTGTACGAGCAGATAGCGATGCGCTACACAGAGGACATGCACCCGTCGCTGAAGAAGTTTTTTAAATAAGCCTTATTTTAAATTCTTATATTTAGTTATGTAATTAGTTTTTGATTGAACTTTTTTAAAAAGATTACGCGCCTGTAGTCTAATGGTAGGATCACAATGCAATAATATTCTGCATGGTATGCCTTCCAAGCTGTTGATCCGGGTTCAAATCCCGGCGGGCGCATCATGAACAGCGCCACGCTCTGCTTTCTTATTAATGATAAAAAAGTTCTTCTCGGCATGAAGAAGAAGGGCTTCGGAGCGGGCAAATGGAACGGTTTTGGCGGAAAAGTAAATGAGAATGAAAGCATAGAAGAGGCTGCTATAAGGGAAATGAGAGAAGAAAGCGGCGTTGCAATCAATTCTGCAGAAAAATCAGCAGAACTAACTTTCGTCTTCCCCTTCAGGGAAGAGTGGAACCAGATAGTCCATGTATTTGTTGCTGATGAATGGAGTGGCGAAATTATGGAAAGCGATGAGATGCATCCTGAATGGTTTGATTTCAGCGAAATTCCTTTTGACAGGATGTGGGCTGATGATAAATTCTGGTTACCGCTTGTTTTGGAAAACAAAAATGTGAAGGCAAAGTTTGTTTTCAAGGAAGACAATGAAACGATAGAAAGACACGAAATTCTAACTTTTTAAGCATAGCCGATAAATTTATTTTATGCTTCAGAATCCTGGAGAGCAACATAACGTGCAACGAGGCTCCTTGCTGCGAGACTTTATTCTGGGGGCGCAGGATGGACTGGTAAATGTATTGGGGCTTATTCTTGGCGTTGCCGTCGCGACGACAGAGCTGAGAGTCGTCATTGTCGCAGGGCTTGCTGCCACATTTGCCGAGTCAATATCAATGGCAGCCGTGGCTTACACATCATCAAAGGCAGCGCGGGATTATTACAGAAGTGAATTAGAGCGTGAAAAAAGAGAAATGAAAGAACTGCCAGAAATAGAAAAAAAAGAAATCAGGGATATTTATCATGCCAAAGGATTCAGGGGGAAAATACTTAATCAGATAGTGAAAAAAATCACATCCAATAAAAAAGTCTGGCTTGACACCATGATGGTCGAAGAATTAAAAATATTTCCCGAAGAGACGGAAAACCCGAAGAAAAGCGCCGCGATTGTCGGGCTTTCCTCGTTAGCAGGCTCGGTTGTGCCATTGATACCTTTTGCTTTCCTGAATGTAGGCAGTGGCATTATTGCATCAATAATTTTATCTTTGGCCGTGCTTTTTGCCATAGGTGTGATGAAGGCAAAGGTGTCCTTCGGCAAGAAAGGAAAAAGCGGCTTGGAGATGGCGCTCATCGGCGGGGCAGCTGTTGTTATTGGCTATATTATTGGAATATTGCTGGGCGGGGTGTGAATTTATAAACTTTTCTGAAATAGCTTTTTCATGGCAATAAAAGTGATGGTAAACGGCCTGCCGGGAAAAATGGCGACGAAGGTTGCAGAGCATATAGCAAAATCAGAAGACCTTGAGTTGATTAAATATTCATTGACAGGACCGGAAATAGAGGGGATGCAAAAATATTCAGGTATAGAAGGTTACATTATTTCTTTAATAGAACCTAAGCATAGATTTTATTTCCGAACTAAAATTAAGAATATTTTTGGAGCAGAACTTTCTAAAGATTTTATTTCCGTTGATTACACACATCCATCAGCGGTAAATGAAAATGCCGAGTTTTATTGCAGCAATGGCCTTAATTTTGTCATGGGCACCACAGGCGGCGACAGGAAAAAACTAGAAGAAGATGTGAAAAAATCAAAAATCTGCGCTGTCATTGCGCCGAACATGGCAAAGCAGATAGTGGCTTTTCAGGCAATGGTGGATTATGCAGCAAACAAGTTTCCGGATGTTTTCAGGGGATACAAATTGGAAATAAAGGAGAGCCACCAGAAAGGCAAGGCTGACACAAGCGGCACGGCAAAGGCTATGGTAAATTATTTCAACAAATTAGGAATACCTTTTTCTGCTGAGCAGATTATAATGATAAGAGACCCCGAAGAGCAGAAAAAAATGGGCGTTCCCGATGAATATCTTGGCGGCCATGGCTGGCACACATATACTTTGAAATCTGCTGATGATACTGTGCTCTTCGAGTTCACGCATAATGTAAACGGCAGGGATATCTATGCAGCAGGCACGATAGATGCGATAAGGTATCTTGACGAAAAAATAAAGCAAGGCTACAAAGGCAGAGTTTATTCCATGGCTGATGTTTCTTGAAGGAAAATAATTTCTAAATAACCCCGAACACGCCCAGCACAAAAATTAAACTAAACACGCCAAGAATGTCGGCTATTCCTGTTATCATCGGTATCGTCACATTGTCGGGGTTGATTTTCATTCTGTAGGCAATTATAGAGATAAAAAAAGTTGATATTATAACTACTGTTGTCATCATAAGCCCTGCAATAAGCGATACCAGAATTGTTTGTGAAAATGACATACCGCCTATTCCTATCAGCAATCCGAGCGCATAGGACAGCACACCGACTATTGGAAACACCATCACAGTGAGCAGATAAGAAACGACAAACTCCCGTTTTATGTCCTTATCTATGCGGAAATCTGGTTCCATTGCGCCTATATGCAGTTTTGTTGAAATTCTTGATGAAAGAATATTGCCTATGTTTCCGCCCTCCTCAAGGAAAGCGGGCAGCAGCGTTAAAATAATTGGCACGGCTGTTATTGCGGTGATATTATGCTCAAGCATAACACCGGATAGGGCGCTCAAGATGCCTGCGAACATCATTACAATCACTGACTGCATGACAATTTTCTTCTTTGAGCCATCGCGCATGACCATCATGTCAAATGTGCTTTCGCCTTTGAATACAATAATCATGTCTATGACAGCAAGCGCAATAACAAAAACGCTTGCAAGGATTATGTAGAAGCCAGGGAGGCCTAAAATAAAGAATGCGGATAATGCCAATGTAGGTATGGTAAAAAAATCTCCCAGGGCTGTTATTAGCGGTGATGTGACATTATCAGGGTCCCACCCTTTGCGATGAGAAAGAATGGCTATGCCGAATGTTATGAAAATTAGTATTATGCCAGAGGCAATTCCGCCTAAAAACGATATGAGCATTAGCGAGAGCGGGCTGGCTGCCTTGAAGCCGAAGGCAATCAGCAATGCGTATGCGACAAAGCCGAGGAAAACGGAAGTGAATATCGTCAATGTCAATGATGCGTAAAAATTATTCTTAATTATCTTATTTTTGAAAGTGAAATTATCTATGCTGCCGATATGAAGGGCAGAGCCGAGCCGCGAGCCCAGCGAGCCAAAAACATGGCCGCGCATTCCCATGGCTCCTGGGATGAGAATAATCAGCCCGGGCAGCAGCAGCAGTGTTTCTTCCAATTTTCCCAAGAATAATCCGGCAAGCACATCAGTAAGGATGCTTAAGAAAATCGCGAAAAAGCTTTCCTTCAGCGACTTGGAGCTTTCTTTGATGTATTTCATGAAGTGATGGTATGAATCATGCAATGAATCATAGACAGACTTCTCGCTAGAAAAATAATCCTCTATGGAGTAATTATCGCTCGTCA
>DATDUE010000023.1:0-7134 GCA_035290505.1 archaeon
GTGCCTTGAGGAACAGAACGTTACACCAAACGAGTTTATAGGCATCCAAAAAATAGAGGTAAACGCGGATTGACGCACGAAGTGCATCGGTGACTCTCATGAAACTGCCTCTGGTTTCTGGACAGAAAATGATAAAAATTCTTTCTATGAAAGGCTTTCAGGTTGTAAGACAGAGAAGCAGCCACGTTCAGATGAAAGATGCGAAAGGAATACTTGTTACAGTGCCTGTTCACTCCGGAAAGGATGTAAGCATTAGCATCGCGCTCAAGATTCTCCGTGATGCAAAAATATCAAGAGAAGAGTTTATAGAGTTGACGAATAATGTATAATTTAGGGGCTCGTAGTCTAGTTTGGTTAGAGAATTGAGATGCGAGGCATCTCATGCGGCTATGATCCGAGCTTTGGGTGAAAACTGCTTAAAGGGTGAAAACCATCAAAGGTGGTTTTCCGAACCAGCTTGTGGCCCCGGTTCAAATGCACCTTTTTGGAAAAAAGCTGCACCAAAAAGACGCTGAAATTCCGGGCGAGCCCATTACCGAGAGAAGGGATAATCCCTTCTCTAAGGTTTTACTCATCCCTTAGATAAGAATATTACAACTGGTCCAAAAACTCAAACAGGTCTTCTATGAGCTTTTCTTTTTCATCAAAACTTGCCAAAGCCAGAGAAATATCTTTCAGCGACATCTTCTTTTTCTTGAGAAATTGCAAGATTGCCGCTGGTGTGCATTTTTTCTTTACAGGCGAGCGTGGGAAGGAATTCTTCAGCGCCATGTAATAGTAAATCGCCGACGAGATATCGCGGGCTGTGGCTTTTTTTACTTTTTTGCTGATTTCTTTTACGACTTCATCTGCCTTGTTCATGAAGTATTTGTCATCGTCGTAGTACTGATAATAGGGTCCGATTTCGCTGTTCAGGAAGCTTTTTGTCTGCCAGCTCGGCGGGCAGAAGTCATTTGCGAAGCCGATGGAATGAAGCCAGATGATTATCTTGGTATATTTTATATTTGTTACATCCTGATTGTTTGCCAATGATTCGATAAAATCCCAAGTTTTTTCTTTTGTCGAGAGCTCCTTCTCGAAATAATCTATATTCTTGTCTTTCAGAAAACGGGCGCTGCCTTTTATCGAAGCGGTTATCCTGAATAATTCTTTCTTGAAATCCGACAGCATTTGCCTGAGTTCTTCGTCCTGCATTCTTTGCATTCTCTCGCTGATTAGTTTATCTGCAGCCTCGCTCCAGTCATCGCCGTCTGTTTTTAGCACATAATCGAAGGAAACCAGATTTTTTGATTTGAGCATGTTGATTATAAACTGTATTTCCGGGTCAGAACGCTTTCCGCCCATGAATATAATGTAAAGAAATTTTTCCCATATCTCTTCGGTGGTTTTCGGCTTCTCAGGCCGCTCTTTCATTGCAGCGGCAACCAGCTTGTCAAAACCTTTTGGAACAGGCATCTCTAGAAATTATAAGGAAATGTTAATAAATACATATCAATTGTCAAATCAAAACTCCGCCGCCGATTATTCTTGGCATGTCCTGCTTTGTTGAAGCCAGAAGGCATTTCTGCCCTGAAAAGAAAGCGACAGGCTGCTCCAGCGAAA
Source organism: archaeon (assembly GCA_035290505.1). Lineage (GTDB taxonomy): Archaea > Aenigmatarchaeota > Aenigmatarchaeia > GW2011-AR5 > DATDUE01 > DATDUE01. Next base: position 1,603 of record DATDUE010000023.1, read on the forward strand.
AATTTATTTTTTTGTCTTCAATGCTTTCTGCCTTTGCCGATACAACCTGCAAGCCGACAGAAAGAAGGATGCTGCTGCCAGAAGAAATATCTTCTTTAGAGAATTTGCTCTTGCTGAATTCCAAAGATACTGCTTTGCTGACATTTGCTTCCTTACATATAACATAGCCGCGCTTCAGCTCGCCCGCTTCAACGCCTTTCAGATTAAGCCCGATGCGCATTCCCGCAGAAGCTTCTTCCATATCCCTGTCTTGCGACTGAATGCCCTTAACAACAACTTCCTTGTTTAATGGCTGGACAAACAGCTTGTCGTGCTTTTTCACCGAGCCGCCTTTTATCACGGAAAGAATAACCGTGCCGACGCTCTTTACATCAAAGTAATTGTCAATCGGTATCCACGCACTTTTTGCTATGGGCATTGATTCAATTTCCTTTACCTTTTCCCTCAGTTCCTTTTCATCAACAACAGAAAAATTTTCAATGCATGTATTTTTTGCAATGGATTTTATCTCTTCGTTCAGCACAAACCCTTTTTCAAAGCCAAAGGCATCTATGGCAACAATCTGCTCGGCCAGCTCTTTTGTTATTTGTCCTGCTAAAACAGGCACGTCTATTGCATTTATTATCTGCAAAAGAGGACTGATTTTATCGGAATTGGGCGACATATAAGTGAAAACGCCCTCAGAGCTTGCATGGTTGTATATTGCTATGTCATTTACCGTTCCCTGCTTCGCCAATCTTTTAATCAATTCATTGTCGCCGAATATGCCTATAGTCAGGTGCTTCATACTCAAACAATCCTGACCTTTTTCATCATGTCGCCCTGAGCTATGCTCAAAACAACATCCATGCCTTTTGTCACATGGCCAAAAACAGAATGCCTGTCATCAAGCCATGGCGTGTCTTCCATGGTGATAAAAAACTGCGAGCCGCCTGTGTTCGGCCCTGCATTGGCCATAGAAACAGTGCCTGTGGTGTGCCTTAAATCAGGAGAAAACTCATCAGGTATCGAATAACCAGGTCCGCCAGTGCCGTCACCTTTCGGGTCGCCTCCCTGAATGATAAAATCAGGAACAACCCTGTGAAAAGTAAGTCCGTTGTAAAATCCTTTTTCAGCAAGCGTTATGAAATTCTTTGTTGTTATAGGTGCCTTGTCTTCAAACAACTCGAATTCTATATTGCCTTTGTCTGTCTCGATAATCGCATGCCTGTTGCCCTTCATCTGCCCTGTCACGTTATTAGACATAAGAATAATTCCTGCCCCGGCAATTAATAAAACAATAACAATAGCCAAAACTTTTAATGATTTTTTCATAGCTTGTTATTACTACCATAAGAATTAAAATCTTTTTCACAGCTCCATGTCGATTATCAAATCATGCAATAGGTCTTTTTTATTGAGAACAATGTCAAGCAAAGCCATTCTTGCATAAACGCCGTTGCCTGACTGGACAAAATACCATGCGCGCGGATGAGAATCAACAGCAGGCGTTATTTCAGGCTTGCCGTGGCTCTTTTCCCTGTTTATCGGCAACGGGTGCATTATTATGGAACCTTCTTTCATCATGTTTGCCTTTCTGAAGTCTATTATGAAATCGTCGTAGCTGGCAGCCAGCTTTTCGAAATCCTCCTCGGATAAACGCTCCTGCTGTATGCGCGTGACATACAAAACATTTATGATGCTGAGAAAATCGAGCACGTTTTCTGTTTCTGTTATCTTGATGTTTTTTCTTTTCAGCCATTCCCTTATATCTGAAGGCAGCTCAAGGCTTTTAGGCGATGCATAATAGAGCTCGCTGCCGCTAAACTGCGCCAGCAGATAGGTAAGTGATTTCACTGTGCGACCGTTTTTCAGGTCGCCGAGAAAGCCGATTTTTAAATTATCTATTTTGCCGAATTTTTCATATATGGTAAAAATATCCAGCAGTGCCTGCGACGGGTGCTGATTGCCGCCGTCACCTGCGTTTATCACGGGCTTTTTAGAAACTTTTGCCGCGCGCAGCGCAGAGCCGTTATCAGGATGCCTTATTACCAGCGCATCATAATTTGACTGCGTGGCAAGTATAGTATGCTCGAGAGTCTCGCCCTTGTAGACGGAAGAAAACTCGGCGGCATTTTCAGTAAATATCGGCGTTGCGCCTAGGCGCGTGGCAGCTGACTCAAAAGATGTTCGCGTTCGCGTACTGGGCTCGAAAAATAAGCCGCAGACGACCCTTCCGCGATGCTGGCTGTAAACAAAACCTTTTCCTATATTTTCCTTTATTTCTTTTGTTTTCAGAATAAACCCGTCAATAAAATCCCTGTTCCTGAACTGCCTTGTATCGAGAATATGCTTGACCATTCAAATCATAATATTTATATTCAGAAATGATTTATAGCTTCAATTCTGCCCTGCCTTTATATCTTTCAGAATCAGAATAATGTTTTCTAATAGTTCTTCTTTCGTGCCTTCATTGACGATTGTAAAATCAGCCATGGCAATCGGCGCTCCTGTGTGTAAATTCTCTAATTGCGCCTTGTCGCGTTGGTATGCCTCTTCTTTTGTGTAGCTCCTGTTCTTTATGTTCGGGTCTTTTTTGCTGTCCCACTTCCTGCCTGAAAGCCTTTTGTATCTTGTTTCAGGTGATGCGCTGATTGCGAGAACGACAACATTTTTCCCGTATTTTTCTTTGAATGCAATGTACTCTTCCCAACTGTATAATCCATCAACAACGACATTGTCTTTTTTGAGAAGAGAATCAATTTTTGGAAAATTGAGCGTTGCAAAAGCTGCCATGCCGTGCTTTTTTCTTATCTCTTCTCTTATTGGCCGCTCGCTCGCTTCACCAGGCTGGAGCCCGCGTTTCTTTACTTCGTCAAGTGTCAACTGCCCTAATCTGATAAAAGAATAACAATTTTTTATAAGCAGCTCGGCTGCCTCTGTTTTTCCCGAGCCCGGCATGCCAACTATGGCGATTATTTTGTTCATGTAATTAATTTTTAAGCACATAGATTTAAACTTATTCATGGCACTGAAGAATTTGCTAAAAAACAAGCTCACGAAAAAAGAGCTGTCTCTTGCGCCGAGCAGCTTCGACATCATCGGTGGCAAAGAAAAGGCTGTTGCAATCGTGGAGATAGACGACAAAATAAAGAAAAGAAGAAAAACAATTGCCAATGCTATTATGAAACAGCACAAGAATGTGAAAAGCGTGCTGCTGAAGCAATCAGAAAGGAAAGGTGTTGAAAGGCTGCGGGAATACAAAGTCATAGCAGGCGACAAGAACACGGAAGTCATTCATAAGGAAAATAACTGTAGATTCCTAATAGATATACAAAAAGCTTATTTTTCCCAACGGGAGGGAACGGAGCGCGACCGCATAGCAAAATTAGTAAAAAAGAACGAGGTCGTGATGGTATTCTTTGCTGGCATCGGACCATTTAACATAGTCATCTCAAAAAAATCAATGCCAAAGAAAACTATAGGAATAGAGATAAATCCCGAAGCTGTCCGTTATTTCTGGCAGAACATAAAGCTGAACAAGATAGAAAACACGCAGATAATCCTCGGTGATGTAAAAGAAAGGGCAAAGGAATTTTATGGATTGTGCAACAGGGTTCTGATGCCATTGCCTGAAAGCTCAAATAAATTTATAGAAGAAGCAATTCAATGCCTGAAAAAGAAAGGCGTTTGCCATTATTACTGCTTCATCAGCGACGACATGGCAAAGCACAAGGCAGCGATAAGAAAAACGGCCAAGAAATTAAACAGGAAAATAAAATTTATAGGCATTTCAAAAGTTTTGCCCTATAGCCCCGGTATCTGGAAAACAAGGGTTGATTTTGAAGTTGATTAATCATTTTTTCTTGCCAAACAATTCAAGCAGTTCATCCCTTCTTGCCATGGAAAAGTAGCTGGCAGGCTCAAATCTTCTATTGCCTTTTTCATCTTCAAGAACTTTATATGTAATGCAAAATGAAGAAAAACTGATCCCCACATCAAGAGGTTCGTGGCTTTTGGTAGTAACAAGCGAATATGCCGAGTAAGCCAATATTTCTCTCATCGAATATATTCTAAATTTTTTCAGCTTTTCATCAGGCGCATCGAAAGGCACCCTTATATATCCAAGAACTTTTTCTTTTTTCATTATAAACGCTATGAATGAAACTATTTGATTGTTATTTTTTGGTATCCCGTCTCCATAGTGCGGATTTGATTTTATCAGCTCTATTTTTTGGTTGACTGCTTTGAGAATCATTTTCTCTAATTTTGATGTGGGCGCCTGCGCGTTTATGTGTTTGTAGACTTCTTCCGCTTCCGGCGAAAGCTTGATGCGTATTTGTTTCATAATTTCATGCCTCTTTCAATCGCCTTTTTCAGGTTTGGGTTAGTGTTGTGCACCCATGTTATGCCTTTCATTGTCACCAAAATCTTGTTGCTTTCTTCCAGATATTCGAGAATCAATTTCAATGTATTATGATTCACCTGTTTCGGCAGTTTTCTCTTTAAATCCGCGACTGTTATAACGCTTTCATCCATACTTATTTTTTCACAAAAACGCCGAAATACATTGCCGAGCCTTTATTAAGGAATTGTAAATATTTCTCTGCCTTCAGCTTCATTTTTTGGTACTTTGTAAATTCTTCAAACAGGTTCCATCTTGGCTTCTGCAGGAAAAACATGCCTTCGAAGTGTTTTAGAGCAAAACCATTTTTCTCAAAAAGATTCACAAATTCTTTTTTTCTGAACAAAGAAAATTTCAGTTTTTCTCCGTATATCCTTATGGTTTTTATCTGCATATCTGAATCAAAGAAGAGCCTTCTCAAAAGCGGCTTCTTGTCCTTATCCCATACAGAAGCAACGGAAATTATAGCAACGCCCTTGTCTTTCAAAACCCTGTGAAATTCCTTGACATCTTTCTGATAGTCGCAGAGATTCAGCGTGGTGAATAAGCATAAGACCGTATCGCAGCTGTTGTCCTCTAATTTCAATTCTTCAGCCGAGCCGATGACAGCATTTTTTCCCCTGCTCTTCGCTATTTTTACCATTTCTTCTGATATATCTATACCAACCATGCCTTCTTTCAGGTGAAAACCTGTGCCGCAGCCGACATCCACTATAACACCTTTTGCGTATTTTTTTATCAATTTTACTTCCCGAAGCCTCATCCACTTTGTTGTCGGGCTGTTGTGTCGCAAATCATATTTGTCGGCTGTCTTGTTGTAGAAGGATTTTGTGTTCATAAGAAAGAATAATAGCTGTTGTTTTTAAAAGCTCTTTTTTGTAAATTTAATTGGGTGTGTTTGTGAAAGTAAAAGGGCATCTTTACAGAAAATTGAAGCCTCATCATAAAAAGCGTGTTGAAAATGTTTTTCATAAATTACAAATTAAAAATAAAAAGTCATTGAATAGAAAAAAAATAGATTCAGATAGAAAAAAAGAATATTCAACAAATTGGACAAAAGTTTTTTTTATTTCATTAATAGTTGGGGTAATTTCTTGGAATTTTTCATTTTTTTTATTATCAGCTATAATATGTTATATTATTTTTAC